>JABUEZ010000246.1 GCA_013314795.1 Candidatus Profundicultor aquiphilus
ACCCTGTAATTTGAAAATAGGAAGACCTGAGGAATAAAATATAGAGAGTTTCTTTTTCATTTTAAAATCCTTTTAAGGAGGTGTTACTGTGCCAGAATTTCTCAACCCTTTTTCTGGAATGGTTCCCCCACGCAAAATGAGTAAAGAAGAACTACTGCGAGCCATACGCCTTAATCTGGCTGCGGAAGAAGAAGCGGTGCACCTATATCTTGCCCATGCCGACGCTACCGATAATCCTCTGGCGAAAAAAGTGCTCATCGACATCGCCAACGAGGAAAAGGTACATGCTGGGGAGTTTTTGCGGCTTCTTGAAATTCTAGCTGAAGACGAGAAGGAGTTCCTGCAGCAAGGCGCCCGAGAAGTGGACGAATTAGCTCAGGAAAGCGGAAAACCGGATAATCCCGAAGAACCGACCATCGGTTCTTTACGTTAAGGAGGGATGAACATGGCCCATCCATATTTGGGAAGAGAAGATGCTCCTTTTGGCGAAAAAGTGTGGGAAATCCTCGATCGAACCATGATTGAGGTGGGAAGAGCACAACTTGCGGGAAGAAAGATCCTCCCTCTGAAAGGTCCTGTAGGCCTGGGCGTCACTACTCTGCCCCTTTCGGTAAAAGTGTCACAGGATGTAACCATGATGCAGAATATCCCCCTCTTCTTTATTGAAAAAACTTTTCATCTCCATAAACTCACCATAGCTCAATTTGAAAAAGAGGGAATAACGCTGGATGTAACTCCCTTAATTCAAACGGTAACCGAGTGTGCCGCCGTCGAAGATACACTGATTTTCCAAGGTACGGAACAATGGCCTGGTCTTTTGGCGTCTGTACAAAGCCTCCACTTGCCCCTCCAATCCTGGGAAAAAGTAGGCCAGGCAAGCCTTGACATCATTAACGCCGTCTCTCTCCTTGATGAAGCCGGCTTCCATGGTCCATATGCTCTGGCGCTTGCCCCATCTCTCTATAATTTACTCCTCCGCCGCTACCCTGCTGGCCATCATACGGAGCTCGCTCACATCCAGGAAATTGTGCAGGATCGGGTAGTCAAAGCACCAATCCTCAAAAAAGGCGGAGTGCTCATCAACGTGAATGAAGCCTACGTGTCGCTGGTTCTGGGGCAGGACATGCAAATTGGTTTTCTGGGTATCGATCAGGATGGTTTCTTCCTGAGTGTCTCGGAAAGCCTGGGTCTCCTCATAAAGGAGCCAAGGTCAATCTGCATTTTAGAGTAAATTAACAGAGGGGTTCCTCCCGAACCCCTTTTTCTTCCTCCCTGACGTTTCCAATAAATCCAAAACAGAAAAAGAATGATACAATAGAAAAACCCATAGAAAGAGGAGCATGAGCAAGGGAGGAATGAGCATGGAAGAGCGGGTATTTACGTTTAATCCCGGACCGGCAGCGCTGCCATTGCCAGTTTTAAAGCGGGTGCAGGAAGAGATGCTTAACTGCCGAGGAACCGGAATGTCTATCCTTGAAATGAGTCATCGATCCAAGGAATTTGAAAGCATTCTCAACGACGCTGTCGCTCGCATTAAAAGAATCCTCAAGCTTGGCGAAGAATTTGATGTAGTATTTACTCAGAGTGGGGCAAGTCTTCAGTTCACCATGGTTCCCATGAATTTTGCCCAAGATGGGAAACCGCTGGGCTACGTGGACACCGGATACTGGGCTTCGAAAGCCATTAAGGAAGCAAAAAATCTGGGTAAAGACGTACGAGTTCTGGCTTCGTCAGCCGATAAAGAATATACCTACATCCCCAAAAATTTCGCCATTGACCCTGGCCTTTCATATCTCCACATCACGTCGAATAACACCATCCGGGGAACTCAGTGGCCTTCCTTTCCCAATGTCGAAGGGGTACCCCTGGTGGCCGATATGTCCTCAGACATCTTTAGTAGAGTATTCGATCCCAAACCCTTCGGGTGTATTTACGCCGGGGCTCAGAAAAATGCCGGACCAGCAGGAGTTACCATCGTCATCATTCGCAAAGATATGCTGGAACGCATTCCTCAGAGCCTCCCTACCATGCTCAAATACTCTACCTTTGTAGAATCAAATTCCCTTTACAATACTCCTCCCTGTTTTGCCATATACGTGGTGGACCTGGTAATGGAATGGCTGGAAGAAACCATCGGTGGACTGGCAAAGATGGAAGAAATCAATCGTAAAAAAGCTCAAATCCTTTACGGATATATCGACAGCCAGGATTTCTACCGGAATCCTGTTCGTCCCGAAGACCGTTCCAAGATGAACGTCATCTTTCGCCTACCCTCCGAAGAATTAGAAAACCAGTTTGTCCAGGAAGCAAAAAAAGCAGGACTGGTGGGTCTTAAAGGCCATCGAGCTGTGGGTGGATGCCGGGCGTCGCTCTATAATGCTGTAACCATCGAAGCAGTCGAAACTCTCGTTGACTTTATGAAAGATTTCGCCAGGAAAAACGGGTGAAAGGAAAAAACGCCGGTCTTGGAAAGAGACCGGCACCTTTCCCTATGATGCCCCGGCACCGAAAACCTTTTCCCTAATATCCCTAAAAAACACCACAGTATTCTTACCCCTGGCCTTTGCCTCATACAAAGCCAGATCTGCATAACTGATCAACTCGTCCACGGTTTTTGGAAGATCCTCCAGAGAAGCTGCCCCAATACTGACGGTTATTTTCACTCTGTGCTCTCCGATAACCAGTCTTTCAACATTTCGCCTCATCCTCTCCAAGGGAACATAGCTCAGGTCATATCGAATGCCGTGCAGCAAAATCACAAATTCCTCGCCCCCGTACCGGAAAACCAAATCAATGTCCCTGACGCTACTTTTCAATTTTCTGGCCACTTCCTTTAGAACTTCGTCCCCCACCGGATGGCCATAGGTGTCATTTACCTTTTTGAAGTTATCAATATCCACCATGGCAAGTATCATATCTTTGGGAGCTCGCTGAAACTCCATCCAAAAAGAAGTGAGTACACGGGAAAGAGAAAGGCGGTTGTAAAGGGAGGTCAGGACATCTTCTTCTACCTGCTCTCGCAGGCGTAACATCTGGGAATCGATGGTCATAAAAATCTGCGCCAGAAATTCGTTTGCCCGTCGAACGTGCATCCACTGAACACAGTCAGTTTCTCTTTTGACTTCCAGGACCTCTTCGAGTGCCCTGTCGT
>JABUEZ010000247.1 GCA_013314795.1 Candidatus Profundicultor aquiphilus
CCTACCTGGGGCAGGAAGTCCAAACCGTTGAATTCCTCATCAACTGCGCCCAAAGAATTGGCTTTACCCTCTGCCGAAACGTTGAGAAAATCATCTTTGGCCTGTATAACGTGATGCAGAGGGAAAATATTTTGATTTTTCGGAAAATATAACCTCCTCCGGTTTTCAACCTCTTCCGGAACTTACCAGATTTTCTCTTCTAGTACTTCAGCGCCAATCTGTCGCAGGGTTTCTTTGACCTTTTCCTCCAGGGTGGATTCCCGGATACTTCCCTCGGGGGAGAAAGCCTGGATTTCGAGGACCATGGTGAGCTCAGCCCGGTCCCCGCGGAGAGGGAAGACCACGCCGCGGACGATGTCGGAGAGTTTATCCCAGGGGACTTTGACCCTGAGGTGGACGTTCGAGTAGCCTTTGGCTTTCTGGGGTGGAGGAGTGGGGGTTGAAATCGGCGGACGGGTTTCCGTTCCGGTTTTTTGGGGTTCTGGTGTTGCTGTCGGTGGGGTGGTCGGGGTGGTGGCTTCGCTTTTTGTCTCGGGGAGGACGATGGCCTCTTTGCGGATGAGCCGGGCCTTTTCCTCTTCCCAGGCGGTTTGGGGGATGAATTCCCGGAAATAGACTCGCTCAAGGTAAAGCCCAAAAGCGCCCTCTTTTACCCCCTGCTCGATGGCCCGGTGGAGGACGGATAAGTTTACCACCATGGGGAGATGGGGGTAGCGCAGGAAGGCATCCACGATATCCCGCAAAGACCGTTCGGTTTCCCCTTCGGGTAGGGCTTTCCGAAGAAGCACATGCGGGGCGATGGTTTCAAGGAGAAGATCTTGAGCCCTGAGGAAGTCAAGCACCCGTTTGGCCAGAGACCCGCGTTCGCCCACGGTGGGCAGACCGAGGTCGAACCAGGCGATTTTTTCCTGGCCGGCTTTGGCCAGGTGCCGGTAGGTTGCCTGAATTCGGAAGGGAATGTCGTCCTGAAATTCCCGTATCCGGCTTCTGAGCCCGGTTTTTTTCTCTTCGGGGAGCTGCTGCATGAGGCGGAGGTCCCTTTCCACGGCCCGCAGGGCAAGGAGCTTTTTCACGTTCTGCCGGAGGCTCGACAATTCATTCCGGTCGGCCAGAAGCACAAGAAGCGTATTCTGGTAGGTGCGAAAAGACGAGCCGGCTTTTTTCAGGAGTTCCTCCACAAACGCGGCGGTTTTGGGGTTCTCCCGGTCTTCATAGGGTGGGAGGATGGCAAGCTTCAGTTCCCTGGTGTCGGGAATATCGTTCAGAGACTGAGGCCAGAGGAAAACCCGGCATTCCCTTCCCGCCAGCCCTTCCAGGAACTTCCGGATTTCCCCCTCGATGTCCTCCTCGCGCACGGTCTCTTCTTTTTCCACGATGACGCGGTTCAAATTGGGCTGTGAGGAAAAGGAGTATAACCCTCCTTCGGCGTGTAAATACCAGAGGGCTTCTTCCAGGCGGCGCAGGGTGTCCCCGATGAGGGCCACATGAATCCCCTTCCGGAGCACGGCCAGGCGCAGGCGCTGGATGCTCACGCCCCGTTTTTCGCTTCCGCTAAAGGACCCAAAGAAAATGGCTGTGGCAAGGCCGCTTGCAATCCGAAAGCGGGCGTACTCCGAGCCGATTTCCTGGTCGATTTTGGGCGCTTTGGCGCCGACTCCGGCGATATCGGCAGCGATAACCCCCTCGAAAGCATTACCGATATGTTTGAGGAGTTCCCTGCGGATGGTAGAGTTATCGAGATTGATCTGCGAGGGAAGGATAAGCGGTGAGGGGTCCTGGCGCTGGTAGAGATCGGCCACGATTTCGGCCAGAAACCGCAGAACCCCGCGAGTGCGCTGGAAGTTGGGGAAGGTGCTCCAGTGTTCAAGAAGGATATCGATGAGTTCAGGGTGAAAGGGATAGGCCCGCTCCATTCGTTTCCGGTAGGAAGCTTCCTGCACCTCCCGGGGGAGGTCGTCCCGCAGGCTCCGGTACATTTCGAAGAACTCCTCCACCATCCGCCGTATTTCCTGGGGGTCGCCAATCGATTCAAAAAGGCGCCGGCGGATGACTTCGTAGATTTCCTCTCCCTCTACCGGGGTATGAATGGTCTCCACCCTTCCAAAAATCCGTTGTAACTGCTGGAGTGCCCGCTCGCCTTCTTCTCCGTAAGGGGCGCTTGATGGGAGGGTCACCACCAGAGCACATCGGGGGAGAACCTTCACCGTTTCGGTGAGTTCCTGCAGGAAAGCAAGTGTCTGGTCGGCGAAATCCTTGGCCTTGACAAGGTACTCGGCCACTTCGTCCATCAAAATGAGGGTGGGGGCGTCACCGATTAAGCGGTGGAGGATTTCCTTCCCCGGAGCGCGGCGTTTCACATCGTGTTCCCTGACAAGGTCGTATTGCCCGAAGCAGGCAGCGATTTCCCCCCAGGGGGTTTTCCCTGCCAGAGGATCGGGCATGGTGCCCACGAAGGTGGCCACCTGGGTGGGAGGGATTTCCGGGGCATTGTCTTCAAGGAATTCGGAAACCTGTCCTTTAAGTTCTTTTCCATGTTTGAAAAGATGGTACAGGGCAATAAGGCTGTGGGTCTTTCCCCCACCGAAGGGGGTCTCAATCTGGATAACTGCTTCACCTTTCCCCTTTCCCGTAAGACGAAGGAAGACCGCCGAAAGGAGCCGGCGCAACCCCTGGGTGGGGTAGGTGGTACGGAAAAATAGTACCGGGTCCCGGTATTCCAGAGGACCGCGGCCAGCGACCACGTCGGAAAGGTCTGCGGCAAAGACCGCCTCGTCGAACTTTCCCTCACGGATGTCCCGATGGGGGACAACAACCTCATGCCATGGTTTCATAAGTCATCCTCCTCACCCAAAAAGACCCTTCTGCTTAGGGCTTACCTCGCTCCACGTTTTTCTCCCCGAGAGGAATCCCTGGAGGAGCTGTTTCTCTTTATCTCCTTCGGGAAGCACCTCGCTTATCGCCTGGGCAGTCTGCCAGAAGACTTCATTTCTCCCATAGGTTGCGGCAAGGTGCTCGGCAAGCTTCCTGCGGTCGTTTTGTTCCCAGAGCCACAGGGCATAATGCAGGGCGTCGACCATGTTCATGAAGCCCTCGTTCTCGGCAAGTTCTCTCCCGCG
>JABUEZ010000248.1 GCA_013314795.1 Candidatus Profundicultor aquiphilus
CCTGATGCAATACCACCGCCCCGATAATCTGCACATCAAAATAGCGCATCCCGATGGTTCTCCGTGCTGCTTCCCGAACCACCGCAAACGCCTCCGGAAGGATATCATCAAGGCTTTCCCCCTGGCTCAACCGCTCTTTAAACTCCTGGGTTTTACCCCGCAACTCTGCATCGCTGAGTCGAGCGATATCGTTCTCCAGGGCGTTAATGGGCTCCACAAACTTCTGCTCTAACTCTCGAATCAGCCGGTCCTGCGACCAGCGCTGAAAGACTTCTTTCACCAGACCAAACATAGTGCGCCCCCTTCAGGGAATCTCCAAAGCGAGAAAATTATATCACACTGAAATTTCGAGGCCAAACGAACCGGAAACCGGTGCAACGGGACGGCAAACCAAAGTAGCCCCTATTCCTCTCCAATAAAAGGAAGAAACCGTGGTTACTCCGGCTACTTCTTTATCCAGAAACACGTTGATGCCTTGCCGACCTACAGCTTATACCCGAATTTAGCCAGTACCCTGGTGAGGTCCTCCCGGAGAACCGCGGTTTCGGTTTCGGAAAGGGACTGAAAGGGCGGGCGCATGAGGCCATTGCCAAACCCCCGCAAAGCCAGACCCATTTTGAGGGTGGGAAGATGCCCACCCTCCCGGAGAATCACGGAAATGGTGGTGACTTCCTCCTGGAAACGGGCTGCTTCCTGGAGGTTTCCTTTTCTCCAGGCTTTCCAGAGATTCACAAAGGGTTCGGGAATTACGCCCCCGGGACCGGTTACCGTTCCGGCTCCCCCTAAAACTAAAGCCGGCAAAATTGCCCGGTCGTAGCCCGCGATGAGGCGAAAGGTTTTGGGAAGGGCCAGGAGATACCCAGAAATAGTGGTGAAATTGCCGCTTGAATCCTTAAGGCCCACGATATTGGGGAACGCAGATCGAAGACGAGAAACGGTGGAAACGGCAAGGTCGTTACCGGTTAACCCCGGAATGTTGTAGAGATAAAGGGGAAAATCGGGGAATTCCCGCGCTAATGTGGCATAGTATTCATAGAGTTCTTCCTGGGAGTAGCGGTAATAGAAAGGGGTGACAATGCCTCCACCATCGGCGCCACAGGATCGGGCAGGATGGAGCAAATCCCGGGTATCAGGAAGGTTCATCGTTCCACAGTGGGCCACAATGGTCATTTTTCCCTCGGCTACGGCCATAATTGTCTCGAGGATGCGTTTTCTTTCTTCCAGGGTGAGGAGTTGTGCTTCAGCGGTGGTGCCACAGACAAAAAGGCCATTGACACCTTTTGCGATGAGAAATTCCACATACTTTTTCAGGGTTTCATGGTCCACTCCACCATCGGGGTTAAAAGGGGTAAGATGGGCGACCACCACCCCTTCCAGAAGTTTCATATTGTTTCCTCCCTCCTTCTCCCGGTGACGGCATCTCCGTCATCGGATAAAGAACTGAAATCCCCCTCCAAAAACTTCTTTTCCGATTCATACCACTTCCACCACCAGGCACTTGAGGTACTGAGATTCCTCATACCCCAAAAGAACGGGGTGGTCCAGGGCCTGCCCACGCTCGGCCAGGATCCGGATCCGCCTTTTGACATCGAGCGACGCCTCTTCCAGAACCGCCCGAAAGAGTTCCAGCGAGAGATGGTGCGAGCAGGAAGAGGTCATCAAAATCCCGCCGGGGGCAATAATTTTCATGGCCCGGAGGTTGATTTCCTTATAGCCCCGGAGGGCCCCGGATAGAGCCTGTTTACTCTTGACAAAGGCCGGAGGGTCGAGAATCACCACTTCAAAACGTTCCCCGGTTCTATCCATTTCCCGCAAAAAGTCAAAGGCGTTGGCCACCTCAAAATGGACCACTTTTTCTAAACCGTTGAGCTGTGCATTCCGCACTGCGCACCGGATTGCTTCTTCGGAAAGATCCACTCCGATGACTTCCCGGGCCCCAAAAAAGGCAGCATGAAGGCTGAATCCCCCGATGTAGGAAAAACAATCCAGGACCCTTCTGTCTCTCACGAAATGCCGAAGAAACACCCGGTTGTCCCGCTGGTCGAGAAAATAACCAGTCTTCTGCCCGGAAGCAAGGTCCACCTGGAGTAACAGGCCATTTTCCCGCACCGTCACCAGGGGTTCAAAAGGAGGGCCAATAAATCCCTGACGCAAGGGTAGCCCCTCCAGTTCCCGCACCGAAACATCGCTCCGTTCATAGATACCCTGGGGCTTCAAAAGTTCCTGTAATACATCAACGATGACTTCCCGATGGTTTTCCATTCCTGCGGTGAGAATCTGCACCACCAGGTAAAGCCCAAACCGGTCAACGATGAGTCCGGGCAGGAAGTCGGCCTCGGCAAAAACCAGCCGATAGCAATCGGTATCCGGTCGGAAAACATAGCGTTCACGATACCCCAGCGCCCGTCCAATGCGTCTGCGGAAAAAGGAAATATCGATGGCTTCTTCCGGATCCCGGGTCAAAACCCGCAGGGCGATTTTGGACCGGGGGTTATAATGCCCCTTCCCCAGCACCCTTCCCTTGCGATTGCCGATGGCAACCACCGTACCCGGTGGAATTTTCTCTCCACCACTCACCTCCCCCTGGTAGGCCCAGGGGTGGCCCCGGAGGATTCGTTCTTCGGCCCGGCGGGAAATGATCACGCGTTCCATATTTTTCACCCTTTATGATTCCTTCCTCTAATGGTATTCTATATGGAAAAGGGAGGGAAGGGAAATGCGGTTCTGGGAAATTGATTTTTTTCGTGGTTGTGCCATCATCACCATGATCATCTACCATCTCCTCTACGATCTCTATTCGTTCGGCTCCTTACAAATCGAACTTTTCCGCGGGTTCTGGAAAGTGTTTCAGGTGGCCACCGCCAGCACCTTTCTTTTCGTCGCCGGGGTTTCCCTTTTCCTGAGCTACAGCCGGCTGGCAACGAAAGGGACACCGCCTTCCTTTTCCAAATACCTGAAACGGGGACTCACCATTTTCGGCTGGGGAATGGTGATCACCATTTTTACCTACTTTACCCTGGGAGAGTGGTACGTGCGATTCGGAATTCTCCACTGTATCGGGGTCTCGGTAATCCTCGGTTATATTTTCATC
>JABUEZ010000249.1 GCA_013314795.1 Candidatus Profundicultor aquiphilus
TATGGAGCAGGCCAAATAAGAATTGGGTTTGGCAAGTCCGGTGGAATAGCAAGCACAGGTTTCCCTGAACCAAAGTCCACTTCGTATATCGGAAACCGCGACAGATTATTCACCTGAAATACGGTTGGCTTTCTCGAATACATCCCGGCAATATCGAATGGCACCACAGGCAACCGATACCACAGGGCGTTGAGCGTCAGCACTACAGCCTTTTCGAGTTCCCGTGACGGAGTCTTCAGTACCGGTGAAAGGGTACGGGAAATAATTCCGGCCACATTCTCAACACTCGCATCTCCAGGGAAAGGAGGTGTCGACACAACAACCGATGCATTACCGACAAAAGCCGTCGGAAGTTGGGCAAGGCGTGATCGGCAGTCCACCATGGTAACCTGCGTACACCACGTCTTTTGAGTGTGGCCACAGAGCCTCATAAACATTCCAGAGAGAAATGCAGAAATGGCAACATTTGCACTACAGTAGCAACCAGTTCTGCTACTTATCCCTTCCTTTAATTTGTTCAACAAATCATCGGAAATGTGAAAAGGACCACTCCTTTTGCTGGCAACACTCAAAATAAATTTGGGCAAAACCCTGGTAGCAAGGGAAAACAGGGATACTTTTTTCCAGCCCGAATCCATAGCAAGCTGCATCATCTCTTTTTTAGAAAAAGACCCCGGAGAAGGCAACAACGACCGATCCAGAACGGGTTTTTCAAATTCTTCCCCCCTATAAATCCGCCCCCAGTTATCCACCATGGCATAAAAACCGTGCCCGTCCATACATCCATGAGCGCACTGTATACCCAAAGCAAAACCGTCCCTCAATCTTGTAATCCTCACACTCAACGGGGCGTCGATGCCACGTTTAACCCTATTGATTTTTATCGCATCCGAAAAATGCTTCGTCAGGTTCTCCATTCGATACACATCTCTCACCGAGAGATCTGATCTGTCCACCACCGTCAACGGAACACCTTCGTTCGTAAGAGCTATCCCTGTGGGATCTTTCATTCTTCCTGAAAGATGGGGATAATAACCAAGGAGTTTTCTGAACCCTGCTTTCATTGCACCGACATCCAGCTCTCCATCAAATATCCAGACGCCGCGGATTACCATAGAAAGACACGCTCGATCTAAAAGAGAAAATTTCCACACCTGAGATGGGTGGATATCTTCCTCTGCCCGGAAGCACTCGCTTACCCTTTTACCGCCTCTTCCATAAATGCTCATGGTAATTCTACTCCCTCTTCAGCGTACATCATTCTCCAGGCAAGGTTCGACAGGCTTTACATCCTGCCTCGATCCACAATGACAACCTACCTCATCCCCCTGGGGCAGACCGATACACAGATTCCACACAGGCTGACTTCTCGCCCGATATTCCTGGCGGATATACTTCTTGCAAATCGCCTGCAGGCAAAGGGGTCATAAAAAAGGTCCCGATCAACGGTAATATCCCAGGGAGTACCGGTAGCCGCCCGAGCAGGACAACTTCGCACACAGAGATCGCAATCCCCACAGTAACTTTTATCAATCGGTTCTCCGGGTTCAGCAATTGGTTCCACCGTGAGAACACTTGCCAGCCTCACCCTTGGGCCAAACCTGTAAGTAACCAGAAGATCGGTTTTCCCAATCCAGCCAATTCCGGCCCGAGTAGCCACCATTTTATGCGAAAAGGGATACCGCAACGTCCTTTCATAATCCCCGTCAAGTTCCTGTTCATCCACGGTGGCTTTCACCGCCAGGGCATTTATCCCATATCGCCTGCATAGCGATACAATTTCATCCGATTTTCGGTTCAACTCATCGTTAACCGCATTATAAAGGTCATAATACGCAACCGTCGGTCCGTTTTTGATCTCATCAATGATTCTGTCATCAAGTTTTCGAGCTAGAGATATCCCATAGGAATACTCACTCCATGACCCGCTCAATAAGCCAGATAGTGAAGCAAACCCAATCTCATAGAGTTCTTTAGGACATATCTTCCTGATTCCCGACATCAGCTCGTCTTTCATCATTCCGCTTCCCCCCGAACCTTCATCTCACTCAATGGTGATTTTCCCGGTAAGATACAACCGGGCTTTTCCCCCAATCAAACATCGTTCTCCTCTTGCCTCGCAAAGGATTTGACCACCTCGTTTTGACAGTTGCCGTGCAACGAGCTTCTCTTTCCCCAACTTCCTGGACCACAAGGGAATCAACAATGTATGAACCGAACCGGTAACCGGATCCTCGTTGACTCCCAATTGAGGTGCGAAAAAACGCAGGACAAAGTCTACCTCTTCACCTTTTGCAGTCACAATGAGGCCTCTTGCATGCAACTTCGCTATTCTTGCAAAATCGGGTTGCAGATCCCGCACCGCTTCCTCACTCTGGACCACCGCCAGAAAATCAGCTTTCCCCCGGTACAGTTCAACCGGCTTAACTCCGATACAGGACTCTACGACTTCGTACCCGGTAGAGAGCTCTTCTACGGCATCCACCGGAAAATCCAGAAAAAGAACATCTTCAGTTCTTGTAACCATCAAAAGACCACTTCTTGGAGAATAAAAATTAATTACCTCTTTTTCATAACCCAGCAAGTTGAACAAAACAAACCCCGCTGCCAACGTCGCATGCCCACATAAATTAACCTCCACGGTAGGAGTAAACCATCGTATTTCAAAAACTTCCCCTCTGGGAACAATAAAGGCCGTCTCCGCCAGATTATTTTCATTCCCAATGGCCTGGAGCAACTCATCAGGCAACCACTCTTCCAGCACGCACACAGCAGCAGGATTTCCACTGAACAACTTCTCCGCAAATGCATCGACCTGATACATACTGATTTCTTTCATAAACCCTCTTCTCCCAACATCCTCTCCGCGAACCCTGTCTTAGTAGCGTATATCACCTGCCCTACAACGTCAAGGTCTTTCTCCCTCGCTGATAGTGTCAACTTATTGTAGGAGCATTTTTTAAAACCTGCTCCATTTCTGGTTGTCCCTTCATAGTCTTTTCTCCTCACCATCCAGAAGTAATACCTATATTACTGGAATCCAGGAAAAATCCTGAGTTAAAGCCTTAAGGGTGAGGCGCA
>JABUEZ010000250.1 GCA_013314795.1 Candidatus Profundicultor aquiphilus
AAAGAATTTCTCCCCGGATCTTCACGTTATCCAGTAGGTCGTTCATTCTATTAATACTGCGAAGAAGCGTCGATTTTCCACAACCGGATGGTCCAATAATTGCCGTAACACTCTTCTCGGGAATATCCAGAGTGACATCGTAGAGAACCTGTTTTTCCCCAAAAAAGACGCTCAGGCTCTGAATTCTCAATTTAACAGAGTGCATTCCCACCATCGATCCCTTCCCATCCTCTCAAACTCGACCAGGCGCCCCCAATCACCCAACATGGAGAAATATAGAAAAGGCCAGATACCACCTCGAATACCTATTTATTAAACCAATCTTTGCATGGAAAATCAACTCATTTCTTTTTGAAGCTCCGTTTGATGAGCCCTTTCTTTACAGACAACCCTTCACTCAGAATCTCCACGATTTCCTTTTTGGTTAAATCTCTCTTTTCGAGTGCTTTTACCAATTTTTCAAGCGGAAAGGAACCATCTTCCTCCTTTTTCTTTCCTTCAACAATCAGGACAACTTCTCCCTTTATGGTCCGAGAGGAAACATCGACCAACACCTCACCAATTGTTCCACACTGAATTTCTTCATGGAATTTGGTGAGCTCTCGAACCAGAACCACCCTCCTTGAATCTTCCACCATTTCCCGGATATCCTTCAGAGTCTCCTGAAGCCGGTGTGGCGATTCATAGATCACCACAGAAAAAGGAGAAGACAAACCCTTCTCCAAAAATCTTTTTCGCTCGCTTCCTTTGCGAGGGAGAAAACCCAGGAACGTAAAGCCCGGATCTGGAAATGCAGCATAAACAACCCCAAGAAGAAGCGAGGAAGGACCCGGAAGAACCTCAAAATCCAAACCCTCCTCTTGCAGAACCCGAATGAGGTCGCACCCAGGATCCTGAATCCCGGGCATTCCCGCATCGGAGACAAAGGCCAGATTCTTTCCAGATTTAAGTAACTCCAGAATCTTTCTGGTAGCAGAAGTTCTATTTTGAGAACGATAACTGAACAGGGGTTTTCGAATCTGATAGTGGGTTAAGAGCTTCAGAGTAACTCGAGTATCTTCACAGACGATACCATCAACCTGCTGCAATACTTCGAGAACTCTCAAGGTAATATCTTTCAAATTCCCCAGAGGGGTGGGGCAGAAAAAAATTCTGCCCCACTTTTCACGAGAAGCCATTTCCGGCTATTTTTTCTCAGCCTTCAAGGGAACAAAGTATGTCCGACCGCCCCGATCAAGCAGCAAAAGCACGGTTTCCCCAGGTTGAATTCTGGAAAGTGCCTCTTCCCAATCAGAAAGTGTGGCAATTCTTCTCCGGTTGAGCTCTAAAACAATATCTCCCGGCCTTAATCCAGCTTGGTCAGCAGGTCCACCGGTATCGACACCCACAATTACCACACCGCTTTCTCTCTTCAGGGCATACTGTCTCACCAGATCTGGAGTAATTTCCCGCACTTCCACCCCCAGGGTCACCGAGAGTTCAGAAACTACACCCGATGATTCCTCCTGGAGCTCACCCAGAGTCACTTCCACCACCATGGTCTTCCTATCTCTCCAGAGTTCCACCTTCACTTTGTCTCCAGGACGATGCGAGCGGACTGTTTGCTGGAGTTCAGAGACACTCTGAATCTCTTTATCATCAATTTTGAGAATAACATCACCCCGCATAAGATTAGCTCGTTCTGCCGGGCTATCTGGAGCAATATCGGATACCAGCGCTCCTTTCGGTTTCTCAAGTCCAAATTTCTCGGCAATTTCAGGCGTAACTTCCTGAATATAGACCCCGAGCCACGCTCTGGTGACTTTTCCCTTCGAAATCAACTGATCCAGGATCGATTTGGCCATATTGATCGGCACAGCAAAGCCGATACCCTGAGCATAGGGAAGGATGGCAGTATTAATGCCAATGACTTCACCCTTCGGATTGAGAAGTGGCCCACCACTATTTCCAGGATTGATCGCTGCGTCTGTCTGCAGGAAGTTCTCATATTCTCTTCCTGAATCGCCCGCCGAAATCGGCCTTCCCTTGGCACTCAAAACACCCGTTGTTACCGTGTGTGACAAACCATAGGGGTTTCCGATGGCGATGACGAATTCTCCCACCCGGGCTGCGTCGGAATCACCCAGAGGAATGGTGGGAAGATTGGCCGCATCAATCTTCACCACAGCGATATCCGTGAGGGGATCTTTCCCGACCACTTTCCCGTTGAATTGCTGTCCATCCTTGAAGGTGACTTTGATTTCCTCTGCTCCCTCAATGACATGGTTATTGGTCAGGATATACCCATCGGAACGAAAGACAAAGCCGGTTCCTAACCCCTTCACCGGTACCCTTCTTTCCTGGCTTTCCGGTGAATCACCGAAAAAGTAGCGAAAGAAAGGATCATCGAAAAACGGTGCCAGAGGTGAACGGTAGACCTCGGTTCGAAGGGTATCGATGTTCACAATTGCCGGACTTACCTTCTCCACAATATCGGCTACCACATTTTCAGAAACCAGGGGAATTTCAGCAAAAGCTGGCATACTTAAGACAAGAATGCCATACACCACAACCATCAATAAGCTCCATCTGACGATTTTTCTCATGCTAACGACCTCCTTCTCTTTCTAAAGACCTTAAGACCTGAGAGCCAGTCTCCAGATCAAAGTTTCCGGTAAACGAGAATGAAAATCCTTCCTTTTCACCAATGAGAACGAAGTTTTCGCCTCCTTTCTTGCCCACAAAAACCGGGCGAAAATCGAAGGAACGAGAAAACATCCTGGGATATACACTCTGGGAAATCGTGAAATATTGCAATCCATCGCTATAGATCAGGTGATAGAACTCTTTTCCACCACTCCTGGCAACATAGGTCCTCTTCAACTTAAATCCCGGTGGCACAAGACGCGGGAAGAAAATTTCCTTTCGCTCAGTTACAGAGAGTTCTTCGGCGGCTTTTTCCAGCGGACACTTTTCCAAAAGCTCCAGGTACGGAGCAAGGCGACGGTAATCAGGAGAGAAGTCAAGGTAGACGAAACGACCTTCTTCCCGAGCTTTTCCTCCAGAAACGTACGCCATCTGGGAAACGAGAAAA
>JABUEZ010000002.1 GCA_013314795.1 Candidatus Profundicultor aquiphilus
GTTTTCTCCACACACAGGTGGCTGCACGCATGGATTCCGAAACTTCCACAAAAGACTCCATACCCACCACACCCCGGTAATTTCCTTCGGCCAGGGCCTGAAACACTTCATCCCAGTCAACCGTCCCACGTCCAGGCGTCCCCCGATGGCTTTCACTCAGATGATAGTGACAGAGATAGGGCAACGCTTTCTTGGTGGGTTCATAAAAGTTATCTTCTTCGATATTCATGTGATAGGTATCGAGGTGAATTCCCACATTGGGTTCATCAATCATCTCTCGCAGACGCAGGGCCTGCTCACAGGTGTTGATGAGGAAAGTTTCATATCGGTTGATGGGTTCAATCCCCACCGTTACTCCCAGATCTTTTGCTCGCCTTGCCACCTCCCGCAGAGCGGAACTTGCCCTTTCCCAGTGAACCTCCCCCGGCATGGTATCAATGCGTTTTCCCATAGCTGCATAAATCACTCCGGAAAAACTCCTTGCCCCCAGCGCGGCCGTAACTTCCACACAGCGCAGAAGGTAGGAAAGACCATTCCTCCGGATTGTCTCATCGTCACTGGTTACATCCTGATGCTCCTGCAACGCCGTCGAAGTAATTACCCCAATCCCCACTGCCTGCAACCGTTCTTTAGTCTTTTGCGGATCGATGAGATCAATATCCATAAGCGGTATCTCAATGAGATCAAATCCAAACTCCTTAGCCAGATCGATAAGGTTAAGGGTCGCATTACTCCATTTCCCCGTCCAGGCATAGGCATGAATGGCATACTTGAGGGACATTGTTTCATCCTCCTTGTAGAAAGTTACCCTCATTATATCATTCCTCTATTTTGACCCGGTAAATCCGGTGCCAGCGTTTCCCTGTAACCAGAAAGGTCCGGGTCCAGGAATCAAAGGCAATTCCATTGAGCACGTTTTCTCCCCCTTTCTCCTGTTCAGCAAGACCCGTAAGGTCAATCCAGCCCAAAAGACCACCATTCCGAGGGTCAATGACCACGATAAGATCCTCGTACCCGTACCAGATGTTGGCATAGACCTTTCCCGCCACGTACTCCAACTCGTTAAGCCGGTCTATTTTTTGTCCCCCCACTTCGACCGTTATCTTCCTTTTCTCGGTAAAATCGGCAGGGTCAAGGAAGCGAAGCGTCTCTGAACCGTCGCTCACGATAAGATTTTCTCCATCAAAAGTGATACCCCAACCCTCATAGGGATACGGTCGTGTTTCAAGTCTTTTCAGAGTCTTTTTATCATAGACAAAGGCCACCCTGGACTCCCAGGTGAGCTGGATAATTTTGTCTTCCCAAACCGTTATCCCTTCAGCAAAATATTCATCTTCGAGGTCTATTTTTTGCAAGATTTCGCCCGTCTCCAGATCCACCCTGCGCAGGCTCGATTCCCCATAAAGACCGGTGCTTTCGTAAAGTATGCCACCTTCAAAGAGCAACCCCTGCGTAAATGCCGAACGGTCGTGAGGATACGACGCTACAACCCGATAACTATAACGAGGTACGCCATTGTGCCGCAAGAAAGAACCCAGCGGTTCATCCATACCGGAGGCGAGAGAAGAGAAACAGAAAACCGCCACCCCTATAACTAATAATTCCAGGATTCCTTTTTTCATATTTCTCACCACATTTGAATAAAGTTTTACCGGAAAAACACGCCCTAAAAGTACAGCAATCCGGTGGCTAACCTTCATTGTACTCGCTCTTACCCCTCCCAATCCGGAAAGGTCCATAAAATTAAAATATATTTTGAAAAACCATTGACATTATACCCCCCAGGTGGTATCCTGCTTGCACGTTCTTAAAGAACGGATAATTTTTAGGAGGTTAGTTTAATGGTTAATGGTAAGGTCAAATGGTTCAACGCTCAGAAGGGTTATGGGTTCATCACTGCCGACGACGGGCAGGACGTTTTCGTCCACTACACCGCCATCGAAGGCAACGGTTTCAAAACTCTTGAGGAAAACCAGGTTGTAAGCTTTGAGGTTCAGCAGGGCTCCAAGGGACCTCAGGCAAGTAAAGTCAAAAGAGTCCAATAGTTCCAATTCTGATAGAAGAATCGGAAAATAAAAAACCCCGCTTTCTCAAGCGGGGTTTTTTATTTTCCAGAAATTTCCGCAATCATCTGCAGGATTCCCTCTTTGACATATTCCACGGCCATGGCGGCCAGCAAAAGTCCCATTACCCGGGAAAAGACTTCAATAATGCGCTCCCCCAGAACTTTTGCGATTGTCTCTGCCAGAACAAGAATCACCCAGGTTACAAAAAGAGCCAGCCCTACGGCAAGGAGGGGGATAAAATACCCATATTTTTCCGCAAGGATGACAACCGAGGTAATAGCTCCCGGCCCACACAGAAGAGGTGTCCCGATGACCACTGCCGCCACTTTCGTATCAGCGCTTTTCCGCGAAAACTCTAACCCCAGGATTTCCTCTATACCAAGTAAAAGGAGGATAACTCCACCGGCCACCATAAAACTGGAAAACGATACCCCCAGCAACCCAAAAAGCAGCTTTCCACTAAAGAGGAAAACCAGCATCAGCACAAAAGCCACCGCCACCGAAAGAAAGGCCTGAGAAAGCCGTTCGCGCCGTTCCATGCCCCTGGTGAGGGTAATGAACACCACCGCCCCCAAAAAGGGATCCAGGATAAAAAGCAAAAGGAAAAAAGATTTCAGAACATAAACTAGAGTCCCCATGAATCTCATTATACCGTGATATAATGGAAAAGGGATTGCCATGTTACGGGAAAAATTAAATGTCTTCCTGCAAAGACTTCTTACCGAAGTGGAGCACCATTACGGAGAGCGACTGACTTCTTTAGTTATCTTTGGTTCGGTGGGGAGAGGTACACCCCGATTCGACTCTGATATTGACATTCTTCTCATCGCCCGGAATCTCTCTGCAGGCAGACTCCGAAGAATCCAAGAATTCGAAGCTGTCGAAGAGAGTCTTGCCAGAGATCTGATGGAACTTGCTCGGTGTGGCATTCATACCTCCCTTTCTCCCATCATCAAGTCCGAAGAGGAAGTTCTCCGGGGAAGCCTTCTCTTTCTGGACATGCTGGAGGACAGCCTCATTCTTTACGACCGAAATAATTTCTTTCGCTCCTTCCTGGACAAGTTTGCCAGAAGACTTCACCATCTCGGTGCCCGTCGCATCAAACGAGGCAACGCCTGGTACTGGGTCCTCAAAGACCGCTACCAGAAAAGCGAGGTATTCGAACTGTGAAAAACATCTCTCTGGCCGAGAGCTATCTTCTGAAAGCAAAAAAACGCCTCCGCATTCTCGATGTCCTCATGGAAGAAGAGTCATACTCCGATGTGGTCCGTGAAGCCCAGGAAATCGTCGAATTAGCTTTAAAAGGGATCCTGCGCCACATCGGTATCGAACCTCCCAAACAGCACGATGTGGGTGGGCTTTTGCTCGAATACCGTGACCGCCTTCCCCAGGAAGTGGAAAACTCTGCCCAAACCCTGGCCCAGATCTCCAAGTGGTTGCGTAAAGAACGGGAGTTCGCCTTTTACGGTGATATCGATTTTATCCCCAGCCTGGAATATTCCCGTGAGGATGGCGAACGCGCCCGCCGTGATGCCCATTTTGTGGTCACCATGGCCGAAAAAGTCATCGAGAAACCTTTTCCAGGGAAAAATTTTCATTGACAGGGATTCACCGCAACTGTTAGAATGAAGTAACCTCAAAGGAAGGAGGGAAATCAATGAAAAGAATTCTACCCCTTTTCATGATCCTTTCCCTATTTGCCATTTTGGTTCTTTCCGGTTGTGGCGGTAGTACCCCCCAGCCACCGATTCAAACAAGCCAGCCAATGTGTTCGCTACGGGTTCAGTCTACTTCACCATGGGTCTGGGGATATGTGTGGGTGAACGGCGCCAATACAGGATATTACCTTGACCCAATGGGTGTTGTTACCATTCCCAACGTTCCTTGTGGTCAGACGGCCTATGTCCAAATTGTCGATGAGTTCGGTCAACAAAGTCATATTGAAACTCCTTATGTTGCTGCCCCAAATACTCCCGTAAACTTTAGTTGGTGGTTGTAGAACTTAAGAAATTATATCAAAAATTCCAGGGATTTTTTCTCAGTCCCTGGTTTTTCTTTTTCAATTACCCTTACATAGCATTGATTCTTCTGCTCTGGTAATAACCTCTCCCTCCCCTACCAGGGCTTTCCCTTTGATAAAAAGGGAAGGAACTTTTTCTCTTTTTTCTTCCGGGACACCAAACAGGTTATCCAGCGCTTCTTTTATTGCCTTCACCCGCTCTTCCTGAATATTCCCCTCCACAATCCGTAAATCTGGATAGCGTTCCTGTAATCCTTCCAGAAAAACCCTTACTCGTTGCGATACAAAATCCTCCGGGTCAAAAAAGAAGACTGCCACCTCCTGCCATACCCCGTCATCATGCAGGGTAATCTGGATTTTCGCTTCTCCATTCACTATTTCTTTCTCCACCCCGATTTTTTCCAGCTCCATCCCCGAAGGAACATATTTTTCCTGTGGACAGGCCGGACAGAAGGTTTTCCCCTGAACAAAATTAGAAAAGAATACAAAAAACATCAAAGCCAAGATAGTCCATAGATGCTTCATGTTCAAATTTCTCACCCCCTGCACCAGCCTTCACAGTCAAATCTACCGAAGAAAGACCGAAAAATCAATCCGAATTCATGCATCCTGATCCATCAGGGGTAATTGCAGGAATTATCCGAGAATGAGATTGCCAGTCAAAGGGAGCAAAGAACGTTTTCAACCAATACGTCAAGGCAGAACAACCAAAAATTTAGAGAAAAACATTGAAAACACCTTGTAGATTCGTGTACAAAATCTATAATAAAGGAGGGAAATGCTTGACAAATCTCTAAGGAGGGGAGCCCGGGGGTCGATTCTCATCCGGTCAACCCCCGGGTGACCTCAAACCTCACAAGATGATAATGTGAACCAGAGAAAAAATCAAGAACTCATACCCACTTTCTTTCTTACCCAAAGATATCCCCGTTTCAGGGTTAAAGTTCCCTGACTGAAAGGAAAAAATCAAGTTTTTACCCGAAAACCAGGCGGTTAAAGAGCACGACCCCCAGAAGGATAATTCCCCATAGGGCGCTGGCCAGATGGGAACTGAAGCCAAGAAGGTTAAAGCCGGTGGCCACAACCTGGAGGATAATCACCGAAACCGTGATTCCCAGAACCCTACCTGAACCCCCCGAAGGGCTGACTCCACCAAGGACGCAGGCCAGCACCGTCAAAAGGAGATACGATTCTCCATAGTCAGCCTGAGCAGCATTAAAACGGGAGGCCATGACACAGGAAGCCACACCGGCAAGGAAACTGGAAAGGAGATAGGTTCGAAAAACAACTTTGCGGTTGTCCACTCCGGAGAAAAGCGTCGCCACAGGATTAGAACCAAAAAGATACAGTTCAAGGCCAAAACGAGTTCGAGAGAGAAGGATATACATAAAGATGGCAAAGGCAGCAAAAATGATAAAGGAAGTCGGAATACCCACCACAGTGCCATTGCCGATAAAAAGAAAATCCCGAGGAAACCCGGCAATGACATAACCACGGGTGATGACCAGGGACACGCCCCGAATAAAAATCATCAGCCCCAGGGTGGCGATAATGGCCGGAACCGAGACCAAAGCCACAAAAAACCCTTTTACCATCCCAAGAAGAAGAGATAGAAGAAGCCCCAGAAGAATGGCAAAGGGAGCATGGAGCGAAGGGAAAAATCTGGTCATACTGAGTGCCATAATGATGCTAACCAGGTTCGCCGTGGCAATAATAGAAAGGTCAATACCCCCCGAAACCATGGGACCCATCTGGGCAAGAGTCAAAAGGCCAAGGAGTGGTAGCTGAAAAGCGATAGCCTGCAGGCTCTGAATTTCGAGAAGTTTCCCCCGGGTGAGAAACGACATGAGGAGCAAAAGACCGGCCAGAAGAAACACAAGGGCCATAATCTGAATATCCCCAACTTTAAAAGAGCTGTTCTTCCACAAATCGTCCTTTCTCCCTTCGGATTTGAAGTTTTCTCTGGTAGGCACTGATGCTGGCCGCCAGGACAATGATCGACCCCATGATCACTTCGTGCCAGTAGGCCGAAGCCTTCATCAGGATAAGACCGTTTTTGACGATAGCAATAAGAAGAACCCCCAGAAATGTTCCTCCTACGGTTCCCACACCCCCGAAAACACTGGCCCCACCGAGGATGGCCGCGGCAATGACATCAAGCTCCATCCCCACGATGGCGTTGGGCTGAATCATCTGGTTGAGTTCTGCATGGACAAACCCGGCCACCCCGGCCAGAAGGCCAATATAGCAATAAACGAAAAGTTGAATCCGAAAGATGTTAAACCCGGCCCGGCGAGCCGCCTCCAAATTCCCACCCACCGCATAAATTTTCCTCCCTATGGGCAGGTATTTGAGCAGGAAAAACGTGATAATACCCAAAATCACCCAGAAGAGGGTAAAAATGGAAACTCCAAAGGGAACTCCTTTGGAACTCATCAGGGTGAAGAGTTTGAGTTTGGCAAATTCCCGGAAGGTAGGAGGAAATTTATAAATCCAGGTCCCTTTGCTTATAAACATCAAGACCCCATAATAGAAATTGAGGGTTGAGATGGTGATAATCACCGGGTTCACCCGAGTGTAATAGACGAGACACCCGTTGATGGCCCCCAGGGCAATACCAATGGGAATAGGAATGAGAAAGGCCAAAAGGACACTGTTCACCATGGTGCGGGAAATGATCACACCCATGATGTACTGGGCCACCGTAGCTGTAGCGGTGAAGGAAACATCGATCCCCCCGGAGATAAGAACGATCAGTTCCCCGAGTGCCACGATCCCCAGAAAGGAATTGTTGCGCAGAAGGTCAAAGAGGTTTTCCAGAGTCAAAAATTTGGGATTCATCACAGTCAAAAATATGGAGAGAACCACTACAATGGCCAGAAGATAGAGCTCAGTCTGCCTTCTCATCTGAAATTTCATCGTCAAAGCTCTCCTCTATGTTATTCCCGAACCTTTCTTCTCAAGTCTTCTTCCGCCATAGAACGCGCATCAAATTCTTCCACAATCTTTCCGCCTTTCATCACCAGGATGCGATCACTGACCATCATCACTTCCTGTTCTTCATCAGAAATGAGAATGATGCTCAAACCTTTCTCGGTTAACTCAACCATGGACTGATAGATGCTTTCCTTGGCCCCGATGTCCACCCCATGGGTGGGAGTATCAAGGATGAGAATTCTGGGTTCGGTCAAAATCCACTTGGCCAGAACCACTTTTTGCTGATTCCCCCCAGAAAGGGAACGAACCGGCGCTTCTACATCCGACGCCTTAATACCGAAATCTTTCACCGTTTGGCGGGCAAATTCCTGTTTTCTGCGTGGGTCGAGTAACCTACCCTTCTCCAGAAGTTTCTTGAGGACCGTAATCACCAGATTGTTTTCTACACTCTGGTCAAGCACCAGGCCCTGGAGCAGGCGGTTTTCCGGAACATACCCAATACCAAGACTGATCGCCCTCTGGACTGATTCACCCCGAAACTCCTTTCCTTCCACATATATTTTGCCCCCATCCGGAGGATTAAGACCAAAAAGAGAAAGGGCCATTTCTGTCCGCCCAGAACCCCGGGGACCGATGATCCCAAGAATCTCGCCCTTCCGGAGGGAGAAAGATATATCCCGATACTGATTGGTTCGAGAAAGGTTTTCGACCCTCAGCACTTCCGGTGCTACCTTGTGCATCCTGGTATCCCTTGTAAAAGCGAGCTTTTTGCCCGTCATGAGAAATGAAAGCTTGCTCTGGTCAAGCTCCCGGGTTGGAAAAGTCCCAACCTTTTTTCCGTCTCGGAGCACCGTCACCCGATCGCTGATCTCCAGCACCTCATCCAGACGGTGACTGATAAAAAGAATGGCTATGCCCTGCTCTTTTAAACCACGGATGAAGGTAAAAAGGCGGTTTACTTCTTTCCAGGTTAATGACGAGGTCGGTTCATCCAGAATAATCAAACGAGCATAACCCGCAATGGCCCGACATATGGCCACCAGTTGCTGGTCTGCAATGGGAAGTTTTCGCACCTCCACATCAAGCGGAAGTGAAACCCCCAGTTTTTCCATTACTTCTGTGCTCCGTTCCCAGATTTTTCTCCAGTCTACAAAAGAGCGGAAACCTTCCAGATAAAAATGAGAAGCGATATTCTCGGCCACCGAAAGATTGGGAAAAAGCGATAGATCCTGATGGACCACGTGAATGCCAAGATGGTGGGCTTCAAAAGGGGTTAAGAAAGTAACCTTCTTCCCACCAATGATGATTTCCGCCCCGGTTTCCGGCTGCAGAACCCCGGTAGCAATCTTCACCAGGGTACTTTTTCCAGAACCATTCTCCCCAACCAGGGCATGGACTTCCCCCAGAAGGATTTCAAAATCAACGTTTTCTAAGGCCTGCACCCCTCCAAAACGCTTGCTCACATGACGCAGCTGAAGGAATGGTTCTCCGCTCAGGGTGAACTGCTTCTCTTCGACGTTGGTCACCAAAGTCTACTCCTTAATAAGCAAACAGGGGAGGGTTAACCCCTCCCCTGCGCCATCGACTTAGAAACCGAGCTTTTCCGCCGCTTCAGCGGTATCCATGATCTTAATCTGGTTGACCACAACCACCTTATCCTTGACATCGATGGGACCTAAACCAGGAATTTCAAGACCCGGTTTAATTTCCTTACCGTCAAGGATGGCCTTGGCGATATAGACCATGGCGTACCCGGCATCCTTTGGATCCCAGAGTTGTGCCCAGTCAACAGCACCAGTAGCAAGATACGGTGCCACCGTGGAGGGAATGGCGTCACCCACCACGATAATTTTGTCCTCCATCCCCTTTTCGGCTACAGCCTGTGCCGCGCCAATGGGCCCGAGGCTTCCCCAACCGATAACCGCTTTGAACTGGTCACCATAAGTGGTGATGAGGTCAAGCACTGCCGCTCGAGAATCTTCCACACTTTCTGCGGTCGGCAAACGGGAAGTCAACTCTTTCAGGAAAGGATATTTCTCCTTCACATACTCCAGGGCCACATCCGCCCAGTAGTTGTGCAGTGGAACGGTAAGGCTCCCTACAAGCATCACAAAACCAGCTGGATTCTCAGGACTGTAGTTCTTGATTTCTCCAGTTTCTTCCAGTTTTTTCACGATGGCATCAATGGGGTTCTTCCCAAACTGAACGCTATCGATGGTTTCGATATCCCAGTCAATGGCTCCGGTCTCAAACGGCGACTCATGGGTGAGGACGACGATCCCCTTTTCCCGCGCCTTGGTAAACACTGGCACCAGAGCCTTGGCGTCATTGGGCACCACACAGACAGCGTTAACCCCTCTGGTTACCAGGTCTTCCACCATCTGTACTTGAGGCGCCGGGTCTGCCGTGGACGGACCAACCAGATAGGCATTGACTCCCAGATCTTTGGCCGCTTGATCCACGCCTTCCGCCATCCGGTTAAACCAGGGAATACCGGCGATTTTGACCACTACCGCAATTTCGTATGGCTTTTGTGCTGAAGCTGGAAATACCACACCCAGAAGCAGAACACATGACAGCACCAATACTGCCCAGCCCTTTTTCATAACTCCACCCCCTCAAATGAAGTAATGAAAATTTTTGGGCGTTATCCCATTCCTAATTGTATTTTTCTGAACTGCAACTGTCAAACAAAGCACCCAAACTCACTATAAGGCCCACAGATGAGCAAATGGACAAAAGTATGCTCCGCCCTTCTTTCCCGTCAGTTCTGAAATAATAACCCGGAAAACAAACTTCCAGCCAGGAGGGAACAGGGGTTTTGGTAAACCGCCCCCTGTTCCCTCCCGAGTTTACTTCTCAATCTTACTGATTCTTCCCAGAATGGTTACTACCCCAACCAGAAGTGGGATAAAGGCAGCAATATAGATGTAGGAGGCGTTTTCTTTTTTCAGGATACGAATGGTTCTTTCGCTTTTTTCTTCGGGTCGACTACCGCCGGCCGTAACCACTGAAACCTGATAATCGGTTTTGGGAAGATTGGGCGATAAACTCACCTTGTAGCTTTCAAAGGTCGGTTGATAACCTTTTTTCTGTAATTCTTCATCGTAGGGAATAATTTCATATCCCAGTTCAGGGCCAGGAATCTGTTTGACAAAATACGGCGACCGTTCCACCGTTTGCAGGATTTCTTTGCCCCTTCCAAAAAGAAGAGTCACCTGTTCAACCGGGTCGACGTGAACCCATTTGAAGCGTTCAATACGGCCGATTTCCTGGGGGTCGACCAGTTTGTTATAGTATAACTCGTTATATTCCTCCTGCCTGTAAGGGTTGAAATAGAGTTCATTCTTACCCACGGCATGAATCACCCAGGAAGGATCGTCGCAATTTTCCTTTTTGGTCCAGCGGTTACCGGGGATAATCTCGTATCCCACACCGCCCTTACGGCGGGAAGTGAAGACTACCACCTTCTTTTCGCTTCCTTCAAAAATGGTCCCGTCATCCCGACGTAGCCTGATTTCATACTTTCCAGGAGGAAGGTTCAAAACAAAACCAAAAGCTGGGTCCGAGGCATAGAAACCCACAAATTCAGGAGGTTTGGGTTCTTTGGGAATGGGAATGTTCAGAGGTCCTTCTTCCCCCGCCTCGCGGCGCCGACGCACTTCTTCAAAGAATCGGTTTAAAGACTCTCGGTACTGCTCCATAGCCTGGTAATACTCTTTCAACTTTTGATTGAAGGCGTCAACGGCTTCCTTGTATTTTTTATGGTAGGCATCGGCCTCTTCGTTGAGATACATGACGGCTTTTTCAGACCAGTATCCTTTGGGATAGTAAAGGACATACTTCTGCTCTTCCTGGGTGGCAATAACTTTCCCGTTTTGAAGAATTTCCAGTTTACCGGAAATTTTTTCGTTGAGGGTACTGAACCCGGCCATATACCGACGGGTAATGGGCCAGTAATAAACGATAGTTTTAGTGGGAGAAATGACACTATTTTCATTGGCGATAAGGTAAATGGTTTCTTCACTCTGGGGGCAGAAGCTCTTGCTGAAGGTGGAACCATTAAAAGAGGTCAAGGAGTACACTAACTGCTCTTTGAAGGGAGTCTCCTGAGCAAAAAGCAAGGTCGAAAAACTCAGCACAATACCTGTAATAATTAAAAACCCGAGGAAGCGTTTCATGCTTTCACCCCCTTCTTTCCCATGGCGTAAATGGAGAGGAAAACAAACACCAGCGAATAGATAACACAGTACAGGGCATGGGTCAAATACAAAGTCCAGTTTTCGAGAACCACGCTATCCAGACCCCGGCTCAGATAGGCAAACGGGGAAACCCAGTTGATGGCATGAAAGACATACGCGGTAGCCTGCCGCAGATACAGCATGGACGGTGAGAGCGATTCCTTTTCAATCCCAAGAAGCATATTATATACGAACTGAATGGCTAAGAAGGCTCCCAGAACGGCAATCAGGGTAATGATGGAATTCCGGATTCTCCCGGTAAGCGAAGAAATGAACAATCCGAAACTCACCACACAGGAAATGAGGAACACCCCCATGATGAGGGCCCGTACCAGCCCTCCTGTGAAACCGAGATTGGTGAGAGCGCTGACGATATAAAAGTACAGCGCCGTGAATCCCAGAGCAAGAATCCCCAGAGAAAGATCCTTCAGATATTTGCTCCAGAGAAAACTGGACGAAGTCACAGGACCATAAAAGAGAACCTCCAGGGTCCCCTGCTCCCGTTCACGAGAAATAGAAATGGCCGAAACAATGACAAGATATAGAGAGATGATGATGAGAGTCAGGTAAAGGGGGTAATTGAGAGGAAATGCTGAAACCAAAATGTCCTCTTCTCTTGTGGCATCCAGAAAGTTTTTGAGAATAAAAGAAGAAACAAGAAACGAAGCAAAAAGAGCCCCATAGTAGCCAAAACTATAGAGGGTATAGAGAAAATCCCGTTTAAAGAGTGTTCGGAGAACTCGACTTCTACCCATCGCTATTCCTCCTTTTTCACCAGTTCCACATCTTCAATTACGTCTTCAAAGTTCCCCTGCGGGGTACGAAGGAGGAGTTCCAGCAACCCATACTGTTCTTTTTCTTTGTCAACCTGCACCTTGTCCCAGGAAATCAGGCCCTTATTTCGAGCCAGATACGCCTTCGAATCCCAGAAAAGTTCAATCGGCCCTTCGAAAAGCAGTCTCCCACGGGAAAAATTCTCAGCATCTCCTTCGCGTACATAGAGTTTACCCTCAAGCTGAAGCGGAAAACCAGGGAAATCGGATATGCCCACTCCCTGAGCATCCTTGAAACGGATTTCAATCTCGATACCCCGGTCAGTGGGATCCGCAAAACAGATGATCCCTGCCAACCCAGGGATTTCCTTTCCCTCCATGGTGAAATCAAAGACGTTTTCCCCTCGTTTGATCTCCAGTTCCTTCGTCACCGGATGGTAATACGGTGCTTCAGCCTTCAGGGTATATTTTCCTGGAGGGATACGGGTAATCCTGTACTCTTTACTCTGAAACAGGATATCAGAGCGTCCCCCAATGCTCAGGGTGAGCTTTCTGACCACATCCTGAGAGTAGAGGTCCGTAACCTTTCCTTTTAAAATCCCGTATGGTACCCGGGTGCTGAAATACGCAAGCATAAGAAGCACAACCACCGCAAGACCCAGGACAGACAGAAAAGCAATCCATACCCTGTTACGCTTTTTCATGATTCTCTTCCCCCCGTGTCAAGAGCGAAACATTTTGCTGGGTGATGGTGATAAAAGCCTCCTCCAGGCTCATTTCCTTGGTTTTCATCGAGAGCACCAGAAACCCCTTTTCATAGAGAAAACGAGAAAGTTCAATCCGGTAATCCCGGTCGGTTTTGAGTTCCACTTCAAGATGATGTCCCTGAAGAAGGGCATGTTTGACGAAAGGAAGCGATTCAAATTCCTGTTCAAGGCCTGTGATATCCCGGTCAACTTCGATTTCGAGCACCACGGTATCGGTTAATCTGCGCTTGATATTCTCCATGGTGTCTTCGGCCAAAAGCCTTCCCCGATTGATGATGGCTACCTTTTTGCACAGCCTCTCTACCTCAGAGAGAAGATGAGAAGAAACAAAAATGGTTCGCCCCAGGCGATTCTCTTCCTCAATGAGGTCTCGAATTTGTTTAATGCTGGTGGGGTCAAGATTGGCCACCGGCTCATCAAGAATAAGGAGTTCCGGATCGTGAAGCAATGCACGGGCAAAAGCCAGCTTCTGCTGCATTCCTTTGGAATAGGCTCCCACCTTTTTATTCCGGTCATTTTTCAAACCCACTGCTTCCAGGAGATTATCAATTCGCTTCTCCACATTGGGGACCTGATAGAGTTCCCCAAAAAAGGCAAGATATTCCTGGGCGGTCATTTCTTTGTAAAAGTACTGGTTCTCGGAAACAACTCCGATTTTCCGCTTGATGGCCACGTTTCTGGGATTTAACTCTTCCCCCAGAAGGTAAATTTTTCCACTGGTGGGAGGGATGAGTCCCAGAAGCATCATGATGGTGGTACTTTTTCCTGCTCCATTGGGACCCAGAAAACCATAAATATCACCCCTCTCCACTCTCAGATTGAGGTTATCGACTGCTCTAAAACCGTTAAATTCCTTGGTAAGACCCATAGTTTGAATCATAAACCATTCCCTGACCTCCCTTCTCCACGATCTCTTTTAGAGATACTTCTTCCCTCAGCGAGAAGTTCCTTTTCAAGAACCAAACTTAGTTTAAAAGTGGGGGATGTCCATGTCAAACGTTTTCCATTCTTTTCTCTTTTTTCGGTCTCCCCAAAAGTTCCTCAGCATGCTACAATGAAAAAAAAGTTGGGGGGGTTAAAAATGGCGATTTCCCGGTTCTTAGAAGAATCACGAGTCAATGTGGCCCTGGCGGTCCTGGCGGTTATATTTGTGTTCTTAGCCGCGGTTACAGCCCTTGCCGGAGCAATCACCGCTGCGCGGGAAGTGATGTCTGGACAGATACCGGTGGGTGGTGGAGGGTTAATTGCCCTCACTGCAGTTTTTGGAATCCTGAGCGCTATTTTTCAGCTTGTGGTTCTATATCAATGGTCAAGCACCATGAATCAAAATGTGGCCAACACCGAAAAAGTGTTTGCCAGCATCAAAGAACGCCTGGAAGACCCTCTCCGGGGTGAAGTAGGCTTCTTTCTTAACCGGGTGGGAGAATACAAAATCATTACCTGGCCCTTCTGGGTGTACCTGGTGCTGTACATCATAGGCCTTTTTGCGGGTTGGTATTCGTTCCTCTTCAATCTCCTGGGGTTCATCTTCGTGGCCGTATATCTCTCCAGCATTTTTAAGTCAGCCAACAAACTCTCCGACCTCAAGGACCGTATTTACCAGTACCTGCAGGAGAAAAAGGGTATTACTCTTCCCGAACGGGTACACCGCATTAAACGGTACAACATCATTCTCTTCATTATCCTCTCGGTCATCACCGTCGCCATTTACTGGCTGTACCTCCTCATCAAACTGACTTTAGAAATCAACCGCTACCTGGAGAGCGACGAAAAAGTCCGCACCCAGATAGAGGAAGCGTTTACCCGCTGATGCTCCAGTACCTCATTGCCTTCAATCTGCTTTTCTTTCTGGCCACCGTGATAAGCGGTGGCTTTTCGCTCTCTAATCTTCTTCGCTGGGGAGCTAAATTTGGACCCCTCATTGCCCATGGAGAATGGCAGAGATTGCTCCTCTGCATTTTTCTCCATGGAAATCTCTGGCATCTTTTCTTTAACCTTTATGCCCTCTTTCAGTTAGGTCGAATTACCGAAGGAATCTATGGACAGCGAAAATTCCTCATCATTTACCTCTTTTCAGGGGTGATGGGGAGCCTTTTTTCGTTTTTCTTTAACTTCGACCGGATAGGGGTGGGCGCAAGTGGTGCCATTTTTGGCCTGGCAGGAGTACTTCTCAGCGGGGGGCTCAAATACCGGAATACCTCTTTAAGCCGGCTGGGAATGAGTATTCTTCCCTTTGTCCTCATTAACCTCTTCATCGGTTTCACCGTCCCAGCCATTGATAATGCTGCCCATGTGGGAGGGCTTCTGGGGGGAATGTTCCTCGGCCTGGTTATCGCACCGGGAACTCCCTGGCAACGCTGGAAGAAATATGCCGAAGAATTGGTTTATTGGGTTTTCATCGGTGTGCTTGCTTTCGGTATGGTGACGTTTTTCTTTCCGGCGTTTTCACCCGGTAGAGCTTCTATCAACGAGATCATTGCCTTCCACAATCAGGTGAGGGATGTTCTGCAAAATATCGAAGAAGGTTCCACTCCTTCGCCTTCGGCCATCCAGAATCTGAGACCCCCTGATTCAGAAGCCAGAAAAATCAAGGAACTTCTCCTTGCTCTCGCTCGGGAAGAGGGAAATTCGCTGCAGCTCTTCTCCGAAATCGAAGAGCGTTTCACTTCCTGGAGAGAAACGATCATGAAGAAATATCAGGGAATTATCACCGAAACGCCGTAGGCGCAACAACAACGATGGTACTGATAGTCATCGCTCTCTTTCTTGGCTTTCTCCTGGGAACCATAAAATATGTTCCCCGAAAAATCGTCAACCTCAGAAATGCCCTGATTAACGGAGGGGTTCTTCTCCTTGTCTTTGGAATGGGAATCAACATTGGTGCCAACTCCCAGATTACCAGGAATTTGAAGGCCATCGGCTTTCGGGCCCTGGTTCTCGCTCTTTTGTCCTCCCTGGGAGGAATGCTCGGCGCCTTCCTGATGGAAAGGTACTTTCAGAAAGCAATGAAGGAGGAAAGCCAAAAATGACTCGATATATAGTGCTCAGCCTGTCTCTGGGAATCCTGTGCGGATACTGGAAGATTATACCCTCTTTTCTTTTACAGCATTTTCACCATCTCGTTGATGTGGCACTCTTTGTTCTGGTCCTTGGAGTAGGCATGGAACTGGCTGCCAATAAAAAGGCATTCCTTGAAGTTAAAGCCTGGGGATGGCGAATTCTCTTTTTGCCGTTCTCGGGAATGATCGGAAGTCTCGGCGTGAGTTTTCTTGCGGCATTTTTTCTCCCCATTTCCTGGCCAGAAACAATGGCTGTTGCTTCTGGATTTGGATGGTATTCCTTATCTGGCGCTTTACTGGACCACCTCGCAGGACCTCACCTTGGAGCCACGGCGTTTCTCGCCAACCTCTTGCGGGAACTCCTGGCTTTTTTGAGTGTGGGAACAGTATTTCGTTATTTCGGTAGCTGGGCTACGGTGGCCTTAGGAGGAGCGACCACCATGGACACCACGCTCGGACCAATTGTTCAGGCGAGCACGGGTCGCCTCAGCGCTCTGGCCTTACTGAGCGGTGTCATCCATTCCCTTTTTGTACCAGTGCTTCTCCCTTTCTGGGTCAGGTTCTTATAAGATGGCACTTTACCCAGTGTCCCGGTTCGGCTTCTATCATTTCCGGCTCTTTCTGACTGCACAATTCTTCCCGTTCGATACAGCGGGGATGAAAAACGCAACCCGAGGGCAGGTTCACCGGGCTGGGAATCTCTCCCCGGGGAATAATTTTTTGGGGTTTGAGTTTTTCCTCCTGTTCTGAAACCACGGGAATCGAGGAGATGAGCATCCGGGTATAGGGATGTAAGGGTTTTTCAAAAAAGACCCGAGAAGGAGCCAGCTCCATAATCCGACCCAAGTACATGATGGCCACCCGATGAGCGATGTTCCGCATCAAACTGAGGTCGTGGGTGATGAAAAGGTACCCCAACCCCCGCTTTTTCTGAATCTCCACTAGCATATTGATAATCTTGGCCTGAACCGAAACATCCAGCGCAGAGGTGGGTTCATCAAGCACGACAAGCGACGGCTCCACCGCCAGGGCCCGGGCAATGGCCACCATTTGCTTTTCGCCTCCCCCAAGGGATCGGGGATACTTCGACACATATTCTGGAGGAAGTTCCACCATCTGGAGCAGTTCCTCAATTCTTTCTTTCATGGTCCCAGGGTTATTTTTCCCATGGATAGAGAGGGGCAAAGCCAGAATATCGCCAATGGAACGCCGGGGATTGAGCGAAGAACCGGGATCCTGAAATACAATTTGCAACTCCTTTTTCAGTGAAAGTGGCCTTCTCTCATGGGATACAGAAATATCCTGTCCTCGAAAGAGGATTTTTCCCCCTGTGGGGCTGTACATCCCCATCACGGTATACGCAACAGTGCTTTTCCCTGAACCGGATTCGCCCACCAGGCCCAGGGTTTCCTGAGCGCTCAGAGTAAAGCTCACACCCTGAACGGCTTTGACCACCCCACGGGTTGTGAAAAAGAATTTGTGCAAATCCTGGACTTCTAGAAGAGGTATACTCACTTTCGTTCCTCCTGATAGAGAAAACAGGCAACGTGATGTGTAGGAGTTCCATAAAGGCGAGGCTTTTCCTGGGAACAAATCGCCATCCGATAAGGACAGCGAGGGTGGAAACGGCATCCCGAGGGAGGGTCAAAGTAATCGGGAATCCGCCCCGGTATTCCCTCGGCAATTCCCTCACCGGTCAATTTGGGAACACACTTCAAAAGAGCCTGGGTGTAAGGGTGCAGAGGCTGGGCGAAGAGTTCCTGAGTGCGAGCTTCTTCCACGACGGTACCGGCGTACATCACCCACACCCGCTCAGTCCAGTCCCGGATGACCCCCAGGGAATGAGAAATAAGAATTACAGCCATTTTTCGCTCTTCTGCCAGGCGATTGATGAGGCGCAGAATCTGGTCCTGAATGGTTACATCGAGAGACGTTCCCGGTTCATCAGCAATGAGAAGCTCTTTGGGACAGGCCAGGGCCAGAGCAATGCATACCCGCTGGCGCATACCTCCTGAGAGCTGAATCGGGTAATTGGTAAGAATCCGGGCTGGGTCAGGAAGAGCAACTTCTTCAAGGGCTCGAATGGCCACTTCACGCAAGAAGCGGTGGTCACTTTCCTCTTTTCCGGTAGCATAGCGGATGGCATCAAAAAGCTGCTCACCAATCGTAAAAACTGGGTTCAGAGCCGCAGTGGGATCCTGGAAGATCATGGCCACTTCCCGGCGCCGCATCCGCTCCACTTCCCAGGATTCCATCCCCAGAACGTCTTTTCCCTTGAAAATGATCTTTCCTCCTTTGATCACTCCTGGAGGTTGAGGCAGAATCCTCATGATGGTTTTCATGGTGGTGGTCTTTCCACAACCCGTTTCCCCCACGAGACCCACTCTCTCCTGAGGAGCAACCTGGAAGTTTACCCCATCTAAAACCCGAAGGTATCCTCCATACACCCGGAAACGAACCGACAGATTCTGAATGTCAAGCAGTGGTTGCGACATTTTTCAGGCTTCCTCCAGAGAAAAGAGGTCTCCGATGCCATCACCCAGAAGATTAAAACCAAGGACAATCAGCATGATGGCCAGTCCTGGAAAGACAGCCATCCACCAGTATTCTGGCAAATATCGCGCCCCATCAGAAACCATGGTACCCAGAGCAGGCTTGGGAGGTTGTTCCCCCAACCCCACGAAACTCAACGCAGCTCCGATGAGGATCACCCATCCCATATCAAGAGTCATCTTGGTGAGAATGGTGGAAACACAGTTGGGAAGAATCTCTCGAAAAAGGATGTGGAACTTACTGGCGCCTAAAAGTTCCGCCGACTGCACAAAGTACTCGTTACGCAGAGAGGTAGCCATCCCATAAACCAGGCGAGTATACCAGGGCCACCACATCACCGAAACGGCTATCATGGCGTTGGTGAGGTTTGGCTTGAGCACCGAAGTGATGGCCAGAGCCAGAATAAGTGGCGGCACAGAAAGAAAAATATCGGTAATTCTCATAATGAGGATATCAAGCCACGACTCTTTAAAGTATCCGGCCACCAGCCCCAGGGTCACTCCTACCGGAACGACTATGGCCAGAACCACCATTCCCATAAGGAGTGACGAACGAAAGGCAAAAAAGACCCTGCTCAAGATATCCCGCCCAAAAGCATCGGTCCCAAAAGGATGGGGTAGCGAAGGGGGCTGGTTCGCTTCGCCGTAATTGACATATGGCCCAGCATGCTCAGGATAGGGTGCCACCCAGGGGGCAAAGAGTGCCACAAAAACGATCGCACAGACCATGCAGAGCCCTACCACCGATAGAGGGTTACGCGAAAATTTATACCACCATTTTCCCCACACAGTCCTTTTCTTCATTTATTCTTCCCTCGCCACCAGACGAATTCTCGGATCGAGATATGCCACCAGCAAGTCCACCACGATGTTGACCACGGTGAACACAATCCCCAGCACCATCACCACGGCCACAATGGCTTCCACGTCTTTGCGCAACATGACGTTAATTCCGTAACGGGAAATACCGGGCCAGTTGAAGAGTAGCTCCACCAGGAAGGCATTCCCAATGAGCGAGGCGAAATCAAGTCCCAGAATGGAAACCGTGGGAATCACCGAGGGCTTGAAGAGGTACTTGGAAAAAACTACCCGCTCTGGAATGCCATAAGCTCGAGCTGCTCCCACATAATCCTTCTTGGCATTTTCCAGCATGCTGGATCTCGTGATTCGGGCCTCCTGGAAAAGACCACCCAAAGAGAGGCTGATCCCTGGAAGAATAAGGTGTTTCAGCGCATCCCAAAAGGAAGCCAAATTCCCGGTAAAGAGGCTATCGAGCGTCAAAAGACCGGTAATCCGGGGAGGGTAGGACATACCGGGAGTCAACCGACCAATGGTGGGAAAAATTTCGTAGTACATTCCAAAAACCAAAAGCAAAACAATGGCCACTACAAAAGCCGGCGTGGCAATCCCCAGGTAAGAAAGAACCCGAACCACGTTATCCACCCAGGTATTGGCATACCGGGCCGATATCACCCCAAGAAGCAATCCAAAAAAAGTCATGAAAAGACCGGCAAAAAAAGCCAGTTCCAGGGTGGCCGGTAGAAATTCTTTGATATCCTCAATAACCGGACGACGGGTAAAAAGTGACTCCCCAAAGTCACCCTGCAACACCGACTTCAACCAGTAAGCATATTGAACATAGATGGGTTTATCAAGATGTAAGCGGGCCCTCAGCGCATCAACCGCTTCCTGAGTAGCCCGGGGGCCAAGCGCTGCCCGGGCGGGGTCTCCAGGAACCAGACGGGCAATGATGAAAACCACAATCGATAATCCAATGAGTACAAAAAGCGAATATCCCAACCGCCGCACCAAGTACCGAGAAAAATTCGTCCCTTTTCCTCACCTGATTTTTTTCAAAAAAAGAGGGCTCCTTTCCAGAGCCCCCTCTTCCAAACCATATTGTAACGGGAGAATATCACTTCCGCAAGAGTTCGTCCCTCTTTTCCGGATAAACCTTGATATCCGGCATGTAGTGATTGTATCCCATCACCGGGTTAACCTTTTCACCCTTTTCGGCTCTCTCTGCCGGTATCCAGTCAATATAAGCATCCTGGTAAGCATAGTTTTCCGGCTGGTCAATGAGGAAAAGGGACGGACAGAGGTCCACCACATAGTCCTGGATTTTCCGGTACTTGGCGAAACGCTCCTCGTCGTTGACCGTGGCAATGGCGTCTTCGGTCATCTGATCCAGTTCTTTGTCCTGCAACCACTCGGTCTGTTCCCAGGTGCCCGCCGAAGAAGAATGATACTTGGACTGGAGCATCGAACCCGCTTCTGCATAGTGAGGCGAAACAAAAATGAGGTACATATTGGCTGTTGTCTCAGGTTTAGCCACTTCTTCCATAATCTTCATCCACGGCGTCTTGATCACATTGACGGTGATCCCCAGTTCACTGGCGTTGGACTGGATCAGAAGAGCCACTTTCTCCTCGTCGGGGACTTCCGCACACCATACGAGATCCACCGGATACTTATCGAGTTCATTCGCGTACTTGGACTGAGCCAGTTCTTCCTTGGCCTTCTCGATGTTCCTCTTGTACTGGTAGACTTCGGGATTATGCCCTGGCAGGATAAAGGAAACCGGCCCCTGTGCCTGTCGCGCTCCAGGGAAAATCTGATTGGCGATGGCATCGTAATCCACGATATAGGCCAGGGCCCTGCGGAAGTGGACATCGTCTGTAGGCGGTTTTTGCGTATGCATCATGCAGTAGAAGGTACTGCCACCAAAGAGCTTGGCCACCTTTATCCCTTCGATTTTACTCACCGCATCATAGAACTCCGCCGGCTGACGGAAATCGGAAATCTCCAACTCTCTCTTTTTCACCAGAGTCCGAACGGTGGCCGTCTCAGTGGTACCGATAAACTTGAACTCATCAGGTGCATTGGCATCAAAGGGCTTCCAGTAATCAGGAAATCTCACTGCGTGGAGGTACTCCTCCATTTTCATCTCTTTGACCATGTAGGGTCCAGAACCGGCGTCATGGGTAAGGAGCCAGTTCATTCCATAATCACCGTATTCACCATATTCACCAGTCTTTTCGGCATGAGCCAGAACCTCATCCTTATTGAGGACATAGAGGCGCACCAGGGCATAAAGAAAAGGACCGAAGGGTTTTTTCAGCGTGAAACGGACCGTATAGTCATCAACGGCTTCCACTTTGTCGATAATGGGTTTAAAGATATAGCTATATCCCTGCCCGATGGCCAAAAGCCTTTCCATACTGAAGACCACGTCTTCGGCTTTTAACTCCTCTCCGTTATGGAATTTCACTCCCTGACGGAGATGAAACGTGTAAGTCAGATGGTCCTCCGACACCTCCCAGGAAGTGGCCAGGTGCGGCACAATTTCCCCATCATAGGTGGGGAAAACCAGTGTATCATAGAGGTTAGCCAGAGAAACCGAACTCGAAAAGTCGTTACCCACCGCCGGGTCAAGATACGTGGGCCAGGCTTCGGTAAAACGGACAATTTTCTGAGACTGGGCAAATGCTACACTTCCGGCTAAAAATACAAGAGCGAAACAGAATACCAACCATTTTCCTCTCATTTTCTATCCCTCCCCCTACAGGGTAAAGATTCCCTCATTCATGACCATCGTTCCATCAAATTTGACCGTGGGATTACAGATAATCCCATCGTTATGGGTTTTGGACTCAATCACTCCACCCATATCCACATTCATTCCCAGGGCAATGTGCACGGTACGGAATGCCTTTTCGTCTTCCAGAATATTCCCGGTGACTCTGGCTTTGTGGTTAGTTCCAATACCAAGTTCCCCTACTACATAGGCATTGGGGTCACCAAGGTTTTCCAGGAAATTCGAGAGCGCCTGGGCTTCCTTCCCTCCTTGAATTTCCACCACCCGACCTCTCCGAATGGTAAGGCGTATCGGTTCAGACAATAAACCCATGGGAGACATGGAACCATCGATAACCGCCACCCCTTCCACCGATTCTTCCACCGGGGCAATATAGACCTCCCCAGCCGGTAAATTTCCCCAGCGCCCTTTCTCCCGGTAAAGCCCATCATCAGGTGGAAGGCCGGGCTTGCGTCCTTCCAGACTCATTCTCAGGTTTGTTCCCTTATCGGTGGTAATTTCTACCATCCTTGTTTTTTCCATCAGTCGAGTCAGTTTCCAGCTCAATTCCGAAACCTCTTGATAGTCTGCGGTCATCGCCCCTACGGTCATCATGTCTTCGGTCAACCCGGGCATGCTGGCAATCCGTACCCCTTTGGCCGTTGCTTCCATACGGGCATGGGTGTGCGTAAGGCTCATGGTGGTCACAAGGAGGGCCACATCGCAGGCAGAAAGTGCCGCTTTTACTTCTCGGGGTGGTTCTTCTGCATGGTGCGACCGAGGAGTCATGATAAGAAGCGTCCCATCAACCCCGAGGGTATGAAGAGCCAAAACAAACGACTCCGCCAGTTTCAGCTTTCCGGTATCTGTAACCACCAGAACACTTTCTCCGACTTTTACCCCCATGCAGTCTCGTACCGCAATCATGGCCCCCTTCATAAGCGGTGCCAGGTCCATTCCTTCACCTCCTATACCTTTCCTAAACGGCGGGCCAGCTCTCGGAGTTTCTCATCGACCACCTGTCCCTTATCGATAACGAGTTTTCCATCCAGCCACACCGAAGTGTTGAGACAAATTCCATCCGAATGCGATGGTGCCGGAATCCCATCGGGAGGAATGAGGATTGCTCCGATATTCCCCACTCCCCACTCGGTGCATCCCCAGACACGTTCATCTTCCAGGATGTCACCGGTCAATTTTGCTCCCGGATTAAACCCATAACACACGTGGGCCATCTGGAACATCTGGGGATGGTTAAAACTCCGTAACCACGATTCAAACTCCACTGCCTCTTTCCCGCCTTCCACTTTGACAATTTTCCCTTTTTCTACTGTCAACCTGATGGGCTCACGCAACAGTCCCACCGGTGGAACCACTGAACCGTCAAACACGATGACTCCGTTTATGGAATCAAGCTTCGGCGACCAGGCCACCTGCCCGGCCATCATGTGCGAGCCAGGGGTATCGGCGTAACCCAGCTCACAGTTAACCGGATGCGAGGGGTCATTTTCGAATTCCACGTCCTCTCCTGAAGGAGTGGTCATCCGAACCTTTTTCGCATTTCTGGTTATTTCTACCAGTCGCTCCTGGAATTCTCGCAGAACCGGATAGTTAACCCGACCGATGCAACGGACCATCATATCCACATTCATCCCCACCAGACACAAATGCCGCAAGCGGGGATTTTTCTTGAGGGCCAGGTCATAAGGCGTTGAATACAGTAACCACTGGTTGTTAAATTCCACCCAGGCATCCGCCGAAGTGAGAAGAGCGGTCATGGCCTCCATCGGCAGCATCCCATCAGCTGCTTTCCCCACCCCCAGAGGAGCAGGAATCCACACCACTATCGGCTTTGCTCCCACTGCAAACGCCGCACCTGCCACTGCATCGACCACACGCTCATCACTTTCCGTATCCGCTGTGATGAGGAACGTTTCCCCTTCTCTTAACTTAAATAATTCCTGCGTCAAAATCAAAGCTGCTTTACTCAACTCATACTGGTACAATCCAGGCAACAAAACCACTCCTTTCGTTTTTTTTCCGATTATATCACCGCACAAACTCCCTATCTCAATACCCGGCTACCTTATTTTGAAAGGAAGTCTGAGGTTGGCACTCTTTTCCGAAAGTTTGTCTCGCACCACCACCTCTAGGATATAATCACCCGCTTCGAGCCCCGCCGAGTTAAACGAAACATCCAAAAAGGCCTCGAAAACAGGACTCTGGGTGATAAACCGGAAAGAACCGAATTCGTCCTGACTCGCCAGTTGATTCCCCTTACTGTCATAAAGGCGAAAATCCATGACGAAAAAGATATGATACAGGTCATCCTCACGGAGAATCACATAGTTCTTGGGTTCCCCATAAACAAAAATGGTTTCCCCTTTGGCAAATACACTCGAAGCCCTCTTGCGAAAGGTGCCAAAACTCTGGGTTTTCTCTTCCACAAAAGTCGCCTTTTCCACCCGCATGGGGAGCTTATTCCACAGACTCAAACGGACCGCCTCTAACTTCCTCTGTGCCTCTTCAAGCTTTCCCTCCGCCAATAGCACTTTTGCCTCTTCAAGAAGTCCCGCTTCATCCTGAGCAAAAACAATTCCTAAACAAAGAATTGCCAAAATAACAATCCCCACAAAGAGCGCTTGCTTTTTCATCCTTCTCCCCCCTTACACGAGGTTTTTATCCATTATATCTCAAGAAACACAGAAATACCCCATTCCTGGAACCACATCCAAAAACATTTCAAGGTGTAACAAAGCGGGGAAATCCTCTACTTATCTTTATCAAGGAAAAAGAATTAGCGAAACTCCATTACCTACTCTGTTTGGCAAGGCAATTTACAAAGCTTTTCTCTGTCCCACAATTTACAGGATCTTCTGCAAGTACTCCTCTAAAGCACTTTCAGTAAGTTCTCCTGATTCCCGGACAATGTTACCACAGCGGTTAAAGAAGAATGAGTGCGGCACACCAGACACGCCATATAGGGAATAAATTCTGGTCTCCGGCGTATCAATCACCACAGGATGGGTGAGCGAAGCGTTTTCCACAAACTGCCGTAACGCCGTTTCACTGCTTCCCCCGATGTAACCGACACCAATGACCACCAAATCATGGGTATCTTTATATTTTTTGTACGCCGCTTCAAGCACAGGCGCTTCATTAATACAGTGAGGGCAATCGGGTGTGAAAAAGACCAGAAGAACCGGCCTTCCAAGATAATCACTGAGTGTCAGGGTACCCCCACCAAGCAGAGGAAGGGTAAAATCCTTTTCTCCCATATCTGATGGACAGGTTGGAGTAGGTGATGGTGTTGGCGTTATGACAATACAGCCAGTGAAAAGAATAAACAACACAAGGACACCAAAGACCAAAAAGTACACTTTTTTCATGATGATTTACTCCCCTCTATCGTATTCACTTGCTTTTCTTTTACGTCTTCTCTCCAGAAAAGTTCACTATTTCCAAGTGGTTCTTTGGCCTTTTCAAAAGCCACCAGCAGGTCTTTTCTCCGTTGGAAAAAAGGTATACAATATGGGAACTATGAAAGAAAAGATGCTGACTATCCGAAGAGCGCAAGAAGATGATTTACCACAGATAACCGAGATTTACAATCAGGCCGTACTGTATACCACGGCAACGTTTCATCTTTTCCCCCGTTCCTTAGAAGAACAGAAAACCTGGTACAGAATGCACAACGAAAAGCACCCCCTGGTTGTTGCCGAAGAAAACGGTCTGGTGGTGGCCTGGGCATGTCTGAGCCCTTATTCTGACCGGGAAGGATATCAGTATACGGTATCCTATTCCATTTACGTCAGAGAGGAATTCCGCCGCCAGCGTATTGGCTACGAGTTGTTGAGCTACCTTTTGGAGGAAGCCAAGAATCTGGGTTATCACTCGGTGGTGGCCTTTATAGCTCGGGAAAACA
>JABUEZ010000251.1 GCA_013314795.1 Candidatus Profundicultor aquiphilus
GCTTTTCCCATGGCTTCTATGGCCTGGGTGTTCTGGCTCATCAAGTTCTCCAGGTATTCGGTCTTCTGCACCACTTCCTGCCAGGCCGACTGGAAGGGTTTGAAGCGGTCATTGATGATGGTTTGGGTGGGGAGGACGCTGTACTTTTTGGGAAATTCTTCTCCTAAAAACTTCTCTAACGACTTTAAATTATCTTCTACCGTTTTCTGAGCTTTGGCTCGTTCTTCTCCCTGAAGTATGAGGTAATTCTTGCGTGCCTGATTGACGGCGTTCAATTTCTCTACAATCTGGTTGAGGCGTAGACCTTCAATGGTGGTGAGAAGGGTATTAAAAGAGCGGTAAACTTCGGTGAACTTGCTCTCTTTGTCTTGCCAGGCAAGAGAGGAAGAATGCAAAAATTCCTCCCACTTTTTCTGGACATCTTCGATTTTTCCCAGAATCTGTTGTTTCGTTTCGTCGGAAATGACGGTGGAGGAAGTAACACTTTCTTTAAAACTACTGAACGCAAAGTTGACTAAGCCGGCAATTTCTCCTTCAGGGTCACCTGTGGCGAGGTATCAAAGCATGAAGAAAAAGGTATCATTGGCGGGTTTGGTTAATTTTTTGATTGCGTCATCAACCATTTTAGTGAAGTTGAAGATAACTTGTACTGGTTCATCCATCATGACAGCTTTTTCGTTTCTTTCGCGGGTGGTTACAAGGTATTCTCTATGCAATTTCTGAATATTTTGCATTTTCAATCGATAATCAAGATAGGAAACCGTAAGATTCTGAAGGTATTCGGCCAAAGAACTTCCCTCGGCAACCGGTTTGATTTCGTAAGGGAAAGCTTCTTCTTGCCAGGAAGAGAAATATTGAGAACCCTTAAATTCTTCGCTTTCGGTTCCCAAACGTAATGCTTCAAGATAACTCGAAAAGTGGCCATGGATGGTTGCAAATACATCCTCCATTGTGGAGAGTTCATTTTCGTTCTCTCTGACAAGATACGTAGCGAGATAACTTTCATTTTGAGCAATTAAATCTTTCATACGGGAAGTAGCAGAGGAGTGGAGTTGATTCCTGAACCGTGGAAAAAGAGGTTTTGATTCTGGTAAAAGCAAAAAGCGCTACCATTTCCCCTAGGGCTGCAAGAATGGCCAGCACCGCAAAACCCAAATTGATCTTGGTCCTGAATTGCAAAGCTGATACCCCCTCTCGACCATGTCTTTTTTCTTTATTATAGCTTGTCGTGATTTTTCGTTTGTTTCTTTTCAGTTCCGTTTTGGGAAGGCCTCTGCGGTGCTCATCATCACGTTGTGGCTGGTTATTGGCTTCAACGTGCTTTTGAATTCTGTCCGGATAGAGGAGGGGTAACCTTGGGTAGGTGAAAGCGAATGAAGGAATAGATGTGGATCCTAATTGCCCTTATTCCCAAGGTTTTGATTCGTTTACCACTTTATTTTATCGCTGTTGGTGTTTTCCAGACGGTGACCGAGATTTTTCATCGTCCCCCATACTGGTTTTCGCCTCTTCTTGCTGGAGGATTCTCTCGCGATGCGCTGATGGTCCTGTTTCCGTGTTTACGAAACAGCCTGATTATAGCTCTGGGCAATTTTCTCCCGATCTTGATGGTTGCACTTCCTGCACCTTTGTACTTTCTCAATTACGTCTTTGATTTGGTAGCGCCACTTTTTTGGCGTTTACCCAGATGCTTCCGGCTACAGCGGTTACGATCCCCCTTCTCTCATTTTTAATGGCTTGCGGTTGATTCACAACTATCTCATCGCCATTCTGGGAATTGCGGTTTTCACCATCCCTTTTGCGACTATTATCCTCCGGGCCTACACGCAGACTATTCCTTCGGGACTGATTGACGTGGCTTTTATCGATGGCGCAGGGTTGTTACGGGTTTTTCGAAGTATCATTATCCTCCTTTCCAACCCTGCTATTGCCACGGCAAGCATTTTAACCCTCGTTATGGGATGGGGAGATTTTCTGGTTTCTCTCCTTTTTAAATAACCGGGCTATGCAACCAATGGGTATTGGCCTTTACAATTTTATCGGTAAGTACGGAGTTCAGTGGAACAAACTTATGGCCGGAAGCATGATTTTTGCTGTTCCACCGCTTGTTGTGGCTCTTTTTGCTGGAAGATCCATTGTGGTGGGCCTCACCGCGGATGCTTTTAAAGAGTAAAGAAATGTCATCAGTGAAAGCCTGAGGTGGTTACCCGGAAAAATAAAATACTCTCAGGGTGTAATATGTGTGGTTCTTTGTGTTAGAATTGAGACACCCAAAATTAATGTGGAGGAGGGGTACAATGAGAAAATCACGAGTTGTCGTAGTTTTTCTTTCGCTATCTCTGATTGCTCTCCTTTTGAGTTCTTGTCTTAATCTGGAAAAGGTGAAACACTTTCGGTATGATGTGACCTTCAAAACCGAGGAGGAACTCAAAACGGGGTTTCTGGATGTTTCTTTGTTTCAGGAAGGGGGTAAAGATCGAGTAAAGATCGACTTTGCTCTGGGAGAAGAACAGCTTTCGACCACTGTTGATGTTGACAAAGACGATATGTCGGGTGCGGTTTTGCCTCTGGTTATGGGTAATCCCACGCTGGCTACGGTGCTCACCCCGCTGGGGACTGTGCAGGGATTGGTCATGGCCATTTCCATGGGAGGACCATTGCAGGTTGGGTTTAAGAGCACGCAGAAGGACGATGAGGGAAAGACCATGGAGATTCAGGTTCCGTCTTCTGAAGCTCGTTTTGGTAAAGAGGCGCTGTGGGTGGAGTCCTATATGGATGGAAAATTAGCCTTTCGGGCTCTTATAGAAAAAGAAACCTTTTTCCCGTTTGTCGTTGATTTTCGAGATCCAGAAGTTCTTGAGGAGGGACAGAGCCAGGGGTACTTTGAAGTGAAGGAAATGGAGTGGAAAGAGTAAAATAAGTTTTTTTGCTCTGTATCGGGTTTTTCGGGAAAAGTCGTCGCAATCTTTGGTGAAGATTTCCACAAATATGGCCACAAGTGTGGGATCAAATTGGGTTCCGCTGTAGCGCTGTAGCTCTGTAATCGCCTCTTCAGGGAGAAGGGT
>JABUEZ010000252.1 GCA_013314795.1 Candidatus Profundicultor aquiphilus
TAAATCCATAGAGTTTTACTTCCTCCCTTCAGCAAAAACTGACCTCCCTCAGTATACCAGAAAGAGTACCGAGTATGCGCCAGTTCCTCCCGGAAGGGTCCTTCCGGGAGGAAGACATTCTACGATGCAGGAGGTGGAATCACCGGCTCCGGCAGAGGTAAGGAAAGCCAGGCTTCGATATCTTTCTCATCGGCATCCCAGCGATAGGCAACATCCAGATTGTTTTTGTCAATGAGTTGCGTTGGTGCCCAGTAGAAATGGCCCGGTTCAATTTCACCCTTGATGATACCGATAAGCAATCGCAGCGCCATGACCGAAGCAATAGAAGGTGGATTCGCGTTGGTGAGCTGCAGTTTCCCAGCTTTGATTAAATCCAGCCCATAGGGTGCCCCATTCTGAGAAACAATTTTGACCTGGTCTAGCTTACCCAACCTTTCCAGGGCGTTTGCTGCACCAACAGCCATGTCCTCATTCTGGACGAAAAGCCCTACCAGGTCTGGATGGGCAGTAATAATATTGGTCGCAGCCTCATAGGCTTTCTGCCGGTTCCACTCTCCAGAAACCTGGGTTACCACCATGAGGTTGGGATTTTTAGCCAACCCCTCTTTAAATCCTTCACTGTAAGCTTCGGCATCACCCCGACCAAGCGTCCCCTCAATGATAGCAACCTTTCCTTTTTCAAGATTTTCTGCCATCCATTCCCCCAGTGGTCGGGCAAACGCCTTGAGGTCAATTTGCATGAACCCGGCTGATTTAGGGAGAAGATCTGGATGATATCCATACTGGAAGAATATTGGAACTCCCGCTTTGCTTGCAGTATCCACCGCAGCACGCTCTGAAGAAAGAGATACTGCGTATATGAGTATACCATCCACTCCTCGAGCAATGGCATCTTGAACGTTAGCAAGTTCCTGAGCCGGATCAAGATTTGAAGTGTAAATAATCATCTTGACGCCCAGCTTCTTGGCTGCAATTTCAGCGGCCTGAGAACCGTACTGATAATATGGTTCTCCTGTGGCACGGATAAAGGCGATTTCCAGTGTTTTCTCCTCGGCCCACGCTATACCCAGAAAGACCATACAGACAAACATACCTATCAACCATCCGACAGCCAATCGCTTCACGTTAATCATCCTCCTTTCAGTATTCTAAAGCCCTTCTTACTAACTTTCCCTCTTTATGAATCCCTTCTCACCCCCTTCATCGAGATCCCTGGAACATCACTGCTATCACCATGATAGCCCCCAGAACTACATTCTGGAAATTAGCGCTGATACCCATAAGATTAAGGCTGTTAGATACAAGCCCCAAAAGAAACACACCAAGGAGTGTCCCCCATACTCCACCTCGACCCCCAAAAAGCGGCGTGCCACCAATAACCACAGCAGCAATGCCCCGCAGTTCATATCCTGTTCCCATGGTGGGAAGCGCCGAATCAAGAATCCCACTGAGGACCAGAGCAGCAATGCCTACAAAAAGACCATTCATGGCATATAAGGCCATTTTGACCCGCCCCACCCGTATCCCCGAAAGCCGGGAGGCTTCCTGATTCCCTCCTATGGCGTAGGCATACCGCCCAAGGGGAAAATTACGCAGGAAAAAGTGTGTCAACACAAACAGTCCTCCAAAAAGAACGACCGGAAGGGGGACTCGGAAAATACTACGAATGCCAATCAGTTCATAGAGACCACCCATCCCGTTGATGGGACTTCCCCGGCTAATCACCACGGCAATGCCCTGAAGAAAGGTCATCATACCCAGGGTAATGATGAATGGATGTGCCCGTTCAAGAGCAGTCAGAAAACCATTGAAGAAGCCAAAAAACGTGGCTACAGAAAGACAAACAAGCATTGCCAGAGGAAGTGAGACACCACGAAGAAGCATCATTCCAGCAATATAAGCGCTTAGTGAAAGCAGGCTCCCCACCGAAAGATCCAGGTTTCCCGAGACGAGGAGTACCGTTGCTCCCAGGCTGACAATGCCCAAAACTGAAATTTGGAGGAGAATATTCAGAAAATTTTGCACACTCAAAAAACGCGGGTTGACAACTCCGGTAATTACCACAATGGCCACAAGGACAAGGAGAAGAACATTCCGTCCGCGTAGCTCAATACTCACTCTTTGCACCTCCCAGCATGAGACCAAGCAAGTGCCTGGGTGTTGTCTGCCATGGTTCATGAATCTCGGTGTTCACCCGACCATTGCGAAAAACGAGGATACGATCTGCAAGCACCGTAAGCTCATCGAGATCTGAAGAAAAAAGGAGAATCCCTTTTCCCATTTCGCGTGCTTCAAGAAGCAACTTCTGAACCTCCTGGCGAGCTTCAACATCGATTCCCTGAGTGGGGTTTTCAAGTAACCAGATAGTGGCATCGGAAAACAGCGCTCGAGCCAGAAGAACTTTCCGCTGATTTCCACCACTGAGAATGCCCACCTCGGCATGAAGATGTGGAAGGCGAATGTTGAGGGCGCGGATATACGGCTCTGTAGTTTTCTCCTCCTTTTTGAGACGAATGGAGCCATACCGGGTCACCTTGTAAAGTCGTGCCAGGGTTACATTCTTGGGATAGGAGAGCGGGAGCACCAACCCCTCTCGCCGCATTTCTTCAGGCATAAAAAACACACCTCGCGCAACCATCTGGGAAGGGGAAGGGTATCTGCAGGGTGTTCCCCTCAAGAAAATTGTTCCTTTCCGAAGGGGTCGAAGCCCAAACAAGGCTCGCAACACCTCCTGTGCCCCTGAACCAGTCACACCAAGGAGCCCCACAATTTCCGCTTCTCGGACGGAAATAGTAACGCCGGAAAAACTTGTCCCATCGGAGAGATCTTTTCCCTCCAGAATTGTAGCCCCAGGGGATCGTCTGACACGCTTTGTTTCCTTGCTCAAAGCGTGCCCCGCCATTTTCTCGACCAGAGTTTCTTTATCCAGATTCTCCCGCTCAAATGTTCCTACACATTTTCCATTACGAAGAACAGTAATACGTCGAGCAATGGTTAAAACTTCGTCAAGATGATGGGAAATATAGAGAATAGCCACCCCGCGCGCG
>JABUEZ010000253.1 GCA_013314795.1 Candidatus Profundicultor aquiphilus
GAACTGGAGGAACGGGGAATTTTGCTCTACCGCCAGGCCAGCGAAAGTCAGGTTGCTCGGGAGCGAAACCTTGATTCAGTGCTCAGTTATCTTGCCGAGAATTTCCGCTTTACCAAGAAACCTCTGAATGTGATGACCGATCGGTATCTCATTTTCCGCAAGTACGATATTTTTCAGATTCTCTCCAACTAAACGGACCACTTTCCACCCAGCTTGCGATATACCTCAGGGGGGTGGATTTCTTCCCGAATGTTTTGCGCTTCGGGGAATATCTCTATGACCCGGGGAAGAATGCCCTGGAGGTAGGCGATGAGAACACCGTAATTGGTGATGGGAATGCGGTTTTCCCTGGCCCGGCGCAGGCGATAAAGCATCTCCTTTTGGTTGATCATGCATCCTCCGCAGTGGATGATGAGCTTATATTTTGCGAGGTCATCCGGGAGATTGGGTCCGGCCACCACGTCGAACCGGAGGTTAATACCCAGTCGTTGTTGCAGCCAGCGGGGGATTTTAACCCTCCCGATATCGTCGGGGAGGGGATGGTGGGAGCAGGCTTCGGCAATAAGGACACGATCGAAAGCTTGCAATTGTTCAACGGCTCTGACTCCTTCTATAAAGGTGAGAAGATCCCCTTTGTATCGGGCAAAGAGAATTGAAAAGCTGGTGAGGAAGACGTTTGGTGGTACGGCCCCGGCAACTTTGTGAAAAACCTGGGAATCGGTGATCACCAGCCTGGGGGCTTCATGCAATTTCTGCAAACTCTCTACCAGTTCTCTCTCTTTAACGATTAAGGCCGTTCCTTCGGCATCGAGGATTTCCCGGATAGTTTGAACCTGAGGGAGAATCAGGCGTCCTTTGGGAGCTCCCAGATCGATGGGAACGACCAGAACCACCAGGTCTCCAGGTTTAATCAGGTCTCTAACCAACGGTTTTTCCTGATGAACTTTCTTCAACAGGTCAACGATGGCGGTTTTGAGTTCCGGTATTCCTTCCCGGTTCAGCGTGCTGGTACGAAAGACCGGAATGGGGAAAGGGGGATTGATGTGGGTTCCGTGGTTCTGGTCGATTTTATTGTGCACCCCGATGGTGAGGACCTGTTCCTGCTCAAGAATCTGCAGAAGCTCTTTTTCCAGGCTGAAATCAGTGCGGTCATCCCACACCAGGAGCGCCACATCACATCGGTGGAGGATTTCCAGCGATTTTTTCTTCCGCAAATCTCCCAGGAAACCCACGTCATCGAGTCCAGCCGTGTCCACAATCACCACCGGTCCAAAAGGCAAGAGTTCGATGGCTTTGAAAACGGGGTCGGTGGTGGTGCCCGGAACGTCGGATACAATCGCCACTTCCTGGTCGGTCAGGGCATTGATGAGAGATGATTTCCCCACATTTCTGCGGCCAAAAATCCCGATATGTGGTCTTATGCTACGTGGCGCTGTTTCGCTCGCCATTTCTTTTCAGTTTCCCCCATCCTGGTATTCCAGGTTTTAAAAACTCGGAAGGAGAGAGAATTATTTCCAGTTCTTCCCTGGTAAAGAAACCTCTTTCGATAAGAAGGTCTCTCAGGTTTTTGTTTTCTGCCAGGCACTCCCTTACGAGGGTCGTGGTCTTCTCGTGTCCAAGATAGGGAACGATGTGGGTAGCCAGAACGAAGCTCCGGTCAAAGAGTTCCTGACACCTGGGAATATCGGCTTTGATAAAGGGAACATACTTTTCTGCGAAGATTGTTATCGCTGCGGTCAGTTCCTCGAGCATACTGAGAAGGTAAAACGCCACAAACGGTAAAAGGTGGTTGAGTTCTAACTGTCCGCTTGAACAGGCAAAAGCCAGAGCATGGTCTTTTCCCATGACATCGATGCTCACTCCCTCCAGGTACTCGCATAGCACCGGATTGACCTTGCCTGGCATGATGGAGGAACCTTCCTGAAGGGGAGGAAGGATAATCTCCCCGATTCCGGCTCTCGGTCCCATGGAAAGGAGCCGGAGGTCATTGGCCATCTTCCGTAGATTCACTGCCAGGGCCTTAAGGAGTCCTGAGACCTCCACAAACACGTCCAGGTTCTGGGTGTTTTCGAAGGGATTCATCGAGCGGGCTATGGGCAATCCGGTGATTTCGCCGAGGTAAAAGACGGCCTTGCTAGCGTAAAGGGGGTGAGCATTGAGCCCGGTTCCCACCGCGGTGCCACCCAAATTGACTTCTTTGATTCTTTCCTTGCTTTTCCAGATCCGCCACCTGTCTCGGGTGATGGCTTCAGCCCAGGCTCCAAACTCCATGCCCAGCGTGATGGGAACCGCATCCTGCAACTCAGTGCGACCGACCTTGATGACCTGAGCAAATTCTGTCTCCTTTCGCTGGAGATTATCCTGAAGCATGACGATGGCTTTTTCCAGTTTTTCCATTTCCCAGAGTGTCGCTACCCTCAGGGCAGTGGGAAAGATGTCGTTGGTGGACTGACTGAGGTTCACGGTGTCGAAGGGGTTAATAACATCGTACCGTCCTCTTTCGAATCCCATGATTTCCAAGGCTCTGTTGGCGATCACTTCGTTGAGGTTCATGTTGAGCGAAGTACCTGCCCCACCCTGAAAGATGGAAACTCCAATTTCTGTGTCGAATCGGCCTTCCAAGCCTTCCTGGCAGGCCTTGAGGATTGCCTGGGCTATGTTTTCTTCGATGAGACCGATATCCAAGTTTGCTTTGGTACAGGCCCACTTTGTGGCAAAGAACGCCCGGATGAGAGAACTGGGTGGAGGGACGAAAAGCGGAAAATTCTCCCGGGCCCGTTCTGTATGGATTCCCCAGTACCGTTCAGCAGGGATTTTTTTCTCTCCCAGAAAGTCCCTCTCAACCCGGAAATTTTCTTCCTCCACGGTTTCACCTCGTTTTTTCAGTGTTTAAAATGTCGTACTCCGGTAAAGACCATGCTGATGCCCCAACGGTTACAGGCATCAATGGAATCCTGATCTCTGATGGAACCGCCCGGCTGCATGATGGCTTTAATTCCACATTTTCCTGCC
>JABUEZ010000254.1 GCA_013314795.1 Candidatus Profundicultor aquiphilus
TGAAGTACCCGAGAATTTGAAAAATAAGAAACTTGTGGCTCTGGATATGGGAGCAATCCTGGCAGGAGCAAAATTTCGGGGAGAATTTGAGGAACGATTGAAGGCAGCCCTGGAGGAAGTCCAGAAATCCGGAGGACAGGTGATTCTCTTTATCGATGAGTTGCATACTGTGGTTGGAGCTGGTGCGGCTGAGGGGGCCATTGATGCAGCTAATCTCTTGAAACCGGCCCTGGCCAGAGGGGAACTCCGCTGTATCGGTGCAACCACCCTTGATGAGTACCGCAAGTACATTGAAAAAGACCCGGCTCTGGAAAGAAGGTTTCAGCCGGTTTTTGTGAATGAACCAACCGTTCAGGAAACGCAGGAAATTCTAAATGGTTTGCGAGATAAATATGAAGCACATCATCGGGTGAAAATCAGTGACGAGGCTATCCGCGCAGCCTGTGAATTATCGAGTAAGTATATTACGGATCGCTTCCTTCCCGATAAAGCGATTGACCTCATGGATGAAGCGGCCAGTAAGAAGCGGATGGAAGTGGAAAGTGTTCCTCTTGAACTTCGAGAAATGGAGAAAAGACTTCAAGAACTGGCCAAAGAAGGGATGGCTGCGGTTCAGGCTCAGCAGTATGAAAAAGCAGCACTTCTTCGGGACGAAGCAGAAGCTCTGCAAAAAAGGTATCAGGAGGAAAAAGAGAAGTGGATGCGTCAGAGGAAAATCAGCGAAGTGGTAACTGAGGAGGACATTGCCGAAGTTGTTTCCCACTGGACGGGTATTCCGGTTACCAAGCTCCTGGGGGAGGAAAGAGAAAAACTTCTCCGTATGGAGGAAGAACTCCATCGCCGACTCATTGACCAGGAGGAAGCAGTCCACGCGGTTTCAGAGGCAATTCGTCGTTCTCGAGCTGGCATTGGTGAAGGAAAACGACCCATCGGTTCATTCCTGTTCCTGGGCCCAACTGGGGTAGGGAAAACAGAATTGGCCAAGTCTCTGGCTGAATTCCTTTTTGGTGATGAAGATGCCATTTTGCGGATCGATATGTCAGAGTACATGGAGAAACATTCTGTCTCTCGTCTCATCGGTGCGCCTCCTGGATATGTGGGATATGAAGAAGGGGGGCAGTTGACCGAGGTAGTAAGAAGAAGGCCATATCAGGTGGTTCTTTTTGATGAAATTGAGAAAGCCCACCCCGATGTTTTTAATATCCTGCTGCAGGTTCTGGATGACGGTCGTTTGACGGACGGACAGGGACGAACGGTGGATTTTAAAAATACTGTTATCATCATGACTTCAAACCTTGGTAGCCGTTATTTCCGTGGTATTATGCCTCAGGATAAAGAAGAAGTCGAGAGAGCAAGAAGGAAGGTTTTAGAAGAAGTTCAGCTTCATTTCAAACCAGAATTTATCAACCGGATTGATGAAATTATTGTTTTCCTCCCTCTGGGCAAAGAAGAGATCAAGAAGATTGTTGACCTTTTCGTGGCCCGTTTACGAACCAGGCTAAAGGAACAACACATGGATATTATTCTGAGTGAAGAGGTGAGGGATTATCTGGCAGAAAAAGGCTATGATCCTGATTTCGGCGCCAGACCTTTAAAAAGACTCATTCAGCGAGAGATTGAAAGCCCACTTTCGGGAGAACTCATTAAAGGAACTTTTCAGGCGGGAGATTGCATCGAGGTTTACTTTGAAGGAGAAAAAATCGCTTTTCGCCGGATAGTGAGGGAGGAATCCCCCACCCATTAATAAAATTGCTTAATTTATCCCTGGGCTTCTTCGTTGAGTTACTGGGATAGATAGTTTATAATACTGAAAAATATGTACCTTTGGGAGGAGATGGGTAATGTCTCAAGTAATCACCGAAGAAAGCATTTCTCCCCAGCAAGAAGAGGCCCTGGAAAGAATTTTTCAAGAGTATGCGGGAAAAAAAGGAGCGCTGATTCAGGTTTTGCATGCGGTGCAGAATGTTTTGGGCTACCTTCCTCGGGAGGCGTTGAAAAAGGTGGCTCAAGCCCTGGATATTCCCCTCAGTGAAGTATACGGGGTAGTCACCTTTTATCATTTTTTCTCCATGAAGCCGCGGGGTAAACATGTTATTCAGGTTTGCCTGGGAACAGCCTGCTATGTTCGGGGGGGACAGGCCATACTCGATAAGTTGAGAAAAGATCTGGAAGTGGATATTGGCTCGATTACCAGTGATGGCCTTTATTCTCTGGAAGTAATGCGATGTGCTGGAGCCTGTGGACTGGCCCCAGTGGTAAGGATCGACAACGATGTCCATAAAAGGGTGAGCCCTTCGCAGATTATGGACATTATTAAGAGTTACGAATGATATGAAGGAGCTTGCGCTCCACCTTTTGGATTTGGTAGAGAATTCCATTCGAGCTCGGGCCAGTAAGATTGTGCTTTCCATCGTCGAGAGGACTTCAGAAGACCTTCTGGAAGTTACTGTTCAGGACAATGGAGAGGGAATGGACGAAAGAACACTGCGAAAGATTTGGGATCCTTTCTTTTCAGGACAGAAAAAGAAGGTGGGGTTAGGAATACCACTTTTTGCCCAGGTTATCGAACAGTGTGGGGGAAAGATAGAGATATCTTCCAAAGAAGGTCGGGGAACCTTGGTGAAAGCAGTGGTGCCACGAAGCCATATTGACCTGCCTCCTTTAGGGAATATCCCTGAAACCATGGCACTCCTTGTTGTGTCTCACCCCGAGATTGAGTGGGATTTGCAGCATCTGGTTGATGGACGGGGGTGGTCTTTTAACAGTAAAGAATTTGTGTCGGGAATGGATGGGAATGAAGTAGGTTTGATGTACCCCTATTTGAGGGAGTGGTTTCAAAATCAGGAAGATCGTTTACGGGAGGGAATTTCTCATGAAAATTGAAAGCATTGAAGATTTGAAAAAAATTAGAGAGGAAGCAAAGAAGAAAGCGCTGCTTCGAGAAGGGCAGGCGGAGTATAAGGTCACAGTATATATGGGTACCTGCGGGATTGCTGCTGGTGCTC
>JABUEZ010000255.1 GCA_013314795.1 Candidatus Profundicultor aquiphilus
AAGCTACCTGGATGATATCTTCCTGGGTGACACCACATCCGGCCAGCGTCCGGGCCATGAGTTCGGACCAGATATCGATGTCCTGTGGCGTGTATCCCACCACCGTGGCCGTTCCGGTGGTTCCAGAAGAGGAATGGATTCTCACGATGTTGTGCATGGGTTCGGCGATAGCCCCGAAGGGATAAGCCCGGCGTAGGTCGTCTTTGGTGGTAAAGGGGAGGTTTTTCAGGTCCTCCAGTGTGTTGATTCTGTATATATCTATCCCTGACTCTTCCAATTTTTTCCGGTAATAGGGAAGGTTATGGTAGGCCCGAACGAGCACCTTTTTCAGCCGGTTAAGCTGGATTTTGCTCAAATCCTCACGAGGCATAATTTCTATTTTTTCGTCCCAGAGCGTTTTCGACACCTCCCTTCATTTTTTCTATTGTAGCAATTTTACTGGTACCGGGAAAAGTACCTTTGGAAAGAACTGAAGACCATTTTGAAGCTGAGTGGTTTTTGTGATGGACAAATGCCAAAAACAAGGAGATGGCATCATTATATCCTGTTTTTGTGGACTCCTGGGATGGTAAACTAATACACAGTGTTCGGTCCCGGCTACGCTGGTTTTTGTGAGATGGTTGTATTATGGATTCGGGAGAGATTCAGGGGAACAGTGAGCACTCATCTAATCCTATTCTTGAGTGGAGGAGGTAGGTTTGTGCTTAAAATTTCTGCTTCGCTTTTAGCCTGTGATGAAGCGTATTTGGGAGAAACGGTGATGGAACTGGAAAGGGCAGGGGTTGATTTCATTCACCTGGATGTGATGGATGGTCACTATGTGGAAAATTTTGCATTTAGTCCTAAAACTGTTCGGGATTTACGGAAAATCACAGCATTGCCCCTTGAAGTTCATCTTGAGATTGATAACCCCGAACGGTACATTGCCATATTCGCCGAAGCGGGAGCTGATATTATCATTGTACAGCTCGATACTGTTCGTCATCCAATCAGGGTTTTGAAGGAAATTCGCAGTTTTGGGAAAAAAGCAGGTATTGCCATTAACCCCTCTGATGAGTTAGGACGGGTAAAGTATCTGGCAGCGTATATTGATTATTTGCTGTTGATGAGTGTCGAGCCGGGATTTGGTGGCCAGGAGTTTGAAGAGAGTGTGGTGGATAAGGTCAATCTTGCTCAAAGCGAATTCGCGAAGTGGGGGTATTCCATACCAATAGGAGTCGATGGAGGAATCAATTTTGAAAACGTGACTCTTATAACCCAGGCAGGGGCAGAAATTGTGGTGGTGGGGACGGCGTTGTTTTCCCAACCTAATTTCTGTGAAGCGGTTACCCTGTTTAGACAACTCGGAGGCTTTCGGTGAGTGAGACTTTGAGTTCTTTTTTGTTTTGTGCTCTTTTCGGTTTCACAAGGTTTATTGCACGGTTCGCATGAACGACCTGTCAGTGTTGACAGAGAAAGATGATTTGGTAAAATGAGCAAAGGTACCATAACAAAATTAACAAGGAATGCAGAAAGGGGGTGGATAATCAAGGCGAGACAGGAAATCTATCTTTTCTGGATTTGGGCTACCGTTTTTTCGGGAGAGGCATTTGAGTACGGGAGTTAGTATGCATTGTGGTAAGAATGAATACATGAAGTGAGGAGGTTCGATATGAAAAAGTTCCTGCTTCCCCTTTTAGTGATCGCTTTGCTGATGGTGGTTCTGGTTGTTCCAGCGATGGCAAAGCAGTACAAAATCGCGACTGTGGTTAAGGTAGACGGCATTGCCTGGTTTGAGCGCATGCGCGAAGGTGTGAAGAAGTTTGCCGAAGATACTGGTCACGAGGCTTTCTTGGTTGGTCCTCCCAAGGCGGACGCTGCGCTCCAGGTGCAGATTATTGAAGACCTGATTGCTCAGGGTGTCGATGCGATTTGTGTGGTTCCTTTCTCTCCCGAAGCGGTGGAACCGGTCTTGAAGAGAGCCATGGACGAAGGAATCGTGGTGATTACGCACGAGGCGTCCAACATCCAGAATGCTCACTGGGATCTGGAAGCATTTGATAACCTCTCCTTTGGGGCAAAGTTGATGGATTACCTGGCTGAGTACATGGGTGGAGAGGGCGAATATGCCACCATGGTGGGTAGCCTTACCTCCAAAACCCACATGGAATGGATTACCGGTAGCGTTGAGCGTCAGAAAGAGAAATATCCCAACATGAAGCTGGTTACCGAGACTCCCCTTGAAGATTACGACGATCAGACTCGGGCTTATGAAAACATGAAGGAACTTCTGCGTACCTATCCCAATTTGAAAGGCGTGAGGACGGCAGCATCCACCGCAGCGCCTGGGTGTGGTCTGGCTATAGAAGAAGCCGGGTTGCAGGACAAGATTGCCGTGGTTGGGACGAGTCTCGTTTCCCTTTCTGGGCAATATCTGGAAAGTGGCGCTATCAAGATGATTGCTTTCTGGGATCCAGCCGATGCAGGGTATGCCATGAATAAGCTGGCGGTTGCGGTGCTGGAAGGCAAGGAAGTCGGCAACGGGACGGATCTGGGTGTTCCCGGTTATACGAACCTTCGCCAGGATGGTCGTGTTCTCTACGGCGAAGCGTGGGTCTTTGTGGCCAAGGAAAATATGGATAAGTATAATTTCTAAGTGTTTCAAGTTCACCCAGGTCAGCGACACATGTGTCGCTGACCTGGGTGAAAGAAGGAGAAAAGTTCACAGGAAGGGAGCCCGTTGCCGTTATGAGTGATGAATTTTTGGTTGTTCGGAATGTCAGTAAGGCGTTTGCCGGGATTCAGGCTCTCAAGAAGGTTAACCTTACCATCCGTCGAGCAGAAATCCGCTGTCTGGTGGGGGAAAACGGTTCGGGAAAGTCGACACTCGTCAAAATTATTTCTGGGGCCGAAGTACCTGATGAAGGGGAAATCATTATTAATGGGAGGAGTTTCCCCAGGCTGCATCCCATCGATTCCATCCGAGAAGGCATTCAGGTCATCTATCAGGACTTC
>JABUEZ010000256.1 GCA_013314795.1 Candidatus Profundicultor aquiphilus
CGGTTAAACTCCTCTTTCACGTACTCGGTCACTTCCTGGTAAAGTCGAGCCTCACCATCGGAAAGTCGATAAGGTACGGTGTAGGCAACACGCTCAGGGAAAAGCGGCGTTCCATCCATCTTGCGGAGTTCTTCTTTCACCATTCGCCGCATGAGATCCGAGACATCCACTCGATGGACACCGTCACGGAAACGACCTTCAAATCGGTCTCCATCAAGGAGGGCCAGAAAAAGTTGGAAATCTTCTTCTTTCCCATTGTGCGGCGTGGCAGTCAAAAGAAGAAGGTGCTGGGTCTTTGCCGAGAGGAGTTGCCCCAGGTGATATCTTTTGGTGTACTTAATCTCGCCACCGAAAAAGGAAGCCGCCATTTTGTGGGCTTCGTCCACCACCACGAGATCCCAGAAACAATCCGGAGCAGAAAGTTTCACCTGGACGCGCTCATCCCGAGCACACTTGTCCAGCCGAGCAATGACCAGGTTATGTTCCAAAAACCAGTTACCGGTCCGAGATTCTTCCAGTTTTTCACCCGTCATAATTTCAAAAGGAAGCTGAAATCGGCGGTAAAGTTCATCCTGCCACTGGTCCACGAGATTTCCCGGACAGACCACAAGACACCGCCTGATGCCTTCGCGCAGGAGCAGTTCCTTAATGAGAAGCCCCGTCATGATGGTTTTGCCTGCTCCTGGATCATCGGCCAAAAGAAAGCGCAAGGGATTCCGGGGAAGCATCACCTCGTACACCGCAGTGATTTGATGGGGCAAAGGTTCAAGGAGTGAGGTATGCACCGCCAGAAAAGGGTCAAAAAGGTGCGCCAGATGTATCCGGTAAGCTTCGGAAACCAGTCGGAAAAGCGCCCCGTCGCCGTCGAAACTCCAGGGTCTCCCTTCTTCTATCACTTCCAGGCGGGGTTCATCGTCGCGGTATAAAAGTACATTCCCTACCCGACCCAAGGGGTCCTTATAAGTGAGCTCTACCGCATGCGAACCAAACCACCGCACAGCCACAACTGTTACCGTGCTATGCGGCAAAATCCCACCTATCACGGCCTGGGGTTTAAGGTCTTCAAGACGCGTCAAAAATTTTCCCTCTTTTTCTTCTATCAGAATAACTTTCGCATCGCTCGACCAAAAGCCCTGCCCACAATCCGCCGGACGACTCTTTTAGCCACTGCCTCTGGTCCCCGAGCCAGGGCTTCGATATCCCCCATTACCCGGGCTGATTGATACAGCTTTGTTCGGGTTTCACGCAGGACATCTTTCTTTCTGGCCATTATTGATCTCCCTCCGTATTATATCGTAAAAAGGGGCTCTTACGAGCCCCTTCACTATTTCGTTTTCACCACATTCCCATAGGCATCATACTGGCGAAAGGTGCCGGGAACTTCTTTCCCCTTTTTGTACTCCACTTCGGTGAATTTCTTGCCCTCTTTGCTGTTGGCAAACTCAATCCAGAGGCCTTCTTTTTCTCCTGCGACATAGCTCCCCTCCCAGTGTTTGTTACCGCTCTCGTAGTACACCACCCAGGCACCTTCGCGCTTACCCCCTACATAGGGTCCTTCGGCTTTGAGGACCCCGTCACGGAAGTACTCCCGCCATATACCCTCGCGTTTTCCATCCTGGTAGGTTCCCTGAATCATGACCTTGCCGTTTTCATACCACTTGGTGTAGGTCCCATGCTCGATTTTCTGGCCATTTTCCTCGTAATAGGTGTACTCAAGTTTCGGTTTCCCATCCGGGTAGAATTCACGCTCATAGAGAACGGGCTTTCCCGAGAAAGTCGTTTCCTGAGGCATCTCATTTGAGGTCGCCGTAGATTCCTCTGCAACACTCACTTCGATGGATTCGGCCTCTTCTTCCTTTTCTGCCACTGAGCTTTCAGCCTCGGCAGTTGTTTCAACCTCCGTACCCTCGCTTATCTCAGTTGCCTCTCCTTCTTCAGACAGAATTTCACCAATTTCCTCCTGGTTCACTACTTCCACCAGATATTCCTTTTCCACCGCTTCCCGAGTCCGAAGTAAGGCTACTTCTGAAACCCGATCTCGCACCCCCATGACCCGTCCTTCAGCAATGGGAGTGAGTTCCTGGTCCAGGACTTCCCCGGTTTTGGGGTCCACGATGGCTTTACCGGGTTTGAGGACACGGACGGCGTCACCCACCTTGATTCCGGAGTTTTTCCCCAGGTTGAGATAAATGGTTTTCCCGCTTACTTCCACCACATACCCTTGTAGGGGAATATCGGCAAGGTCCGTGAGACCCCCGGCATCCATTTTGGCCACAAAGTCGGCCACGATTTTTTCACACATGGCTCCGACCGTGGTGACGATGTCCTGGCTCGTGCGGGAGTACATCTCGATACCCCCAATCCCCAGATTTACCTGGGAGCGGGTGCTCTTTTTCTTCTCCACCACCGAATAGAGGATTTCCCCGGTGGCCACATCCACAATCCGCACGGTGAGGGTTACCCTCACCGATGACTCACCAAATCCCACCGGTCCAAGACGTACCCCTCCTCCACCACCACGGGAGATATCAGTAATACTCCCGGTTACCACAAAGTGAGCACCAATCATCCGCCCCAATTGGACCGCCGTGGAAGGGTCCACCAGCCCTGAAAAATGCTGAAAACCCTGTTCGGCAACCAGGGCATCAAGTTTCCGACGTTCAAAAACTCGGAAACGATTACTGTTGATGAGTGCGTTAATCATAAGGTCTGTGAGGGCCGCAGGAAGGGTTTCCTCATACTCCAAACCCGGCACAGTAATGTCAAAACCCACCACAATGACTGTGGGTTTTACCGCTCCCAGGGCAAAAGGAACAAGCATCAGCACAAGTCCCAAAATAACACCGACCGCTAGAATTTTTTTCATGCCTTTCATTGACCCCCTTCTTGAACTTTAACTTCAACTTTGGAAACGTTGTCCTCCTTCAAGATGGCCTTAATTCGCAATTCTGGAGTA
>JABUEZ010000257.1 GCA_013314795.1 Candidatus Profundicultor aquiphilus
GGCGTGAAAAAGATCCTGAATCTCTGCCACCTCTTTTTCCGTCAAGGACCGGCGTAAAAAAAGGATCACCGTCGGTCCAGAACCGCTGATCGCTGCGTTACCTAAGTTCCTTCTTTGAACGTACTCTTTTACCTCAAAAAATCCTTTGATCTCTTTGCCTCGATAGGGTTGATGAAGATAATCTTCAAGTGCCAGGAGAAAACCCTCAAAGTCCTGCTCAAAAAGGCTTCCCAGAAGGTATGCAAGACGGGAAAGGTTAAACACCACCTGCTGACGGGGATATGTATCAGGAAGAAGTTTCCGCATGGTGGCAGTACTCAACCCATACCGGGGAATGCACAAAACCATTTCTATGTTGGAAAAAAAGGGGAATCTGTGGTAGTACATTTTTTCCCCGTACGGCATGGCCACGGTAAAGCCGCCCAGGAAGGCAGGGAGAACATTATCAGGATGCCCTTCGATTTCACAGGCTATACGAATCATTTCCTCTAAAGATAAAACATTGCCAGCGATAAAGTTGGCCACAGTAGCCCCCGCCACAATACAGGCGGCACTGCTTCCCAGACCTCGAGCAATGGGGATATCGTTAAAAGCCTCAACACGAAGACTCACCGGCGGAAAATGAATTTCTTCCCACACCTTTCTCACAGTTCGATACAGGAGATGTTCTTCTGAGGAAGAAATCGTTTCCTCTCCTTCTCCCCGATGAAGGATGGCGAAAGAATTTCCCTCATTTACTTCCACCCGCACCCGATAATAGAGATCCAGCGCCATCCCCAGAACGTCAAACCCACAACCGATATTGGCCGTAGTAGCCGGGACGCTAACCTCAAAAACCATGTTTTCCTCCTAAAACCCCAGAACCCGCACTACTTCTTCCACCGAAGCACCAACCTCCTCAATTCGTCCTTCACACTGCTTGACAGCGATGTCCGGGTCTTTGAGACCATGACCGGTTAGAACACATACCACTATCTCATTCCCCCGGAAAAATCCCTCCCGAGCTTTCTTCAAAACCCCAGCAACCGATGCGGCCGAAGCCGGTTCCACAAAAATTCCTTCTTCTTCTGCTAACATCCTCTGCGCCTCCAGAATCTCCTCATCGGTAACAGCGTCAATGAGCCCACCCGATTCTTCCTTTGCTGCCACAGCTCCTTTCCAGCTGGCAGGGTTTCCAATACGAATGGCCGTGGCCACCGTATGGGGATTTTCCACCGGTTTACCCAGAACCAAAGGACAGGCACCGGCAGCCTGAAAACCAAGCATTTTTGGTAAAACCGATATTTTCTTAAGCTCGAAAAGCTCTTTGAAACCCCTCCAGTAGGCAGTGATGTTTCCCGCATTCCCCACCGGGAGGGCCAGAAAATCGGGTACTCTCCCTAACCATTCCACGACCTCAAACGAAGCAGTTTTTTGTCCCTCAATGCGGTGTGGATTCAGCGAATTGACCAGAGCCACCGGATAGTGGGAAGTAATGAAACGCACCACCTGAAGTGCCTGGTCGAAGTTTCCTTGCACTGCCAGAACTCTTGCTCCATGCATCAGCGCTTGGGAAAGCTTTCCCAGAGCGATTTTCCCCTGAGGGATGAGCACCACACAGGATAATCCTGCTCTCCTGGCATACGCGGCCGCCGAGGCAGAGGTGTTTCCCGTCGATGCACACATGACGACTTCTTTTCCCTCTTCCTTGGCCTTAGCGATAGCCACCACCATTCCCCGATCTTTAAACGAACCGGTAGGATTCATCCCCTCAAATTTAAAAAACAACCCCCCAACCCCAGCCTTTTTCAAGAGACTCGAGGAAGCAATAAGAGGTGTGTTTCCCTCCTGAAGGGTGATGAGTGGAGTTTTCCCGGTAAGAGGCAAATACTCAGCAAAGTATTCCAAAATCCCCGGCCAACGCAACGCTTGAGGCCCCCTTTTTCCTTGATTTTTAATTCCTCATAGCATACCATAAAATGTGATGATGGAAAAGCATGTAGTCTTCCTGAGTAATGGATATGGTGAAGATTCTTTTGCTCAACTCATTGCCACTGCTTTCCTTGAAGAAGCAAAATCTCAGGGAATTCTGGTTCGTCTCGGTTTTATGCCCCTTGTGGGGGAAGGGAAGCTCCTGAAACACCTCTGCATACAATATCCCCAACAATGCTATCTCCTCCAGGGATCTTCTTCCTTGCCCTATGGGGGCGTGTATCTTGGAAACGTCTTTCAGCAACTCGGCCGATTTGTTTTTGACACCCTGAGCGGTGGCGCAAAGAATGTCCTCCAATCAATATCCCATCTGGCACGAATCAGAAAAACTGTCGACATGGTTGTTGTAGTTGGGGATATCCTTCTCCTCCTGTTGAGCTTTGTATCCTTACGGAAAAAAGCCTACCTTTTTGCCTGTGCACACACTTCACTCCTGCGTACCAAAGGAAAACCATATGAACGCCTCGGAAAACTCAACGCACACCTCCTCCGCCAACTGACCCAGAAGGTTTATACCCGCGATAACCCCACTGCGCTGTGGTTTCAAAGTCTGGGAATCAAAGCCTGTTACTGTGGATTCGTAGGACCGCTCCTACCCAGGAAAAATCCCGAAAGCAGGACCATTCTTTTTCTCCCCGGACACCGTAACGATTGGAAAGAAAATTTTCGATTTCTGGTCAAGACCATCCTCCACACTCACGATCTTTTTCCTCCTTATCTTCCTCACTTTGTCTTTCCGCCCGAACCATCAACTCAGGAAATCGAACGCTGCGTTCAAGAAGCTGGGGCAATTCTTACAACCTCTTCTTTTTTCCTTGGTCACACCCTCGTTACCTGGAGTCAGGGTGACTACTTCGCACGCCTCGGCGACACGGCCCTGGTGGTAGGATTTGCTGGAACTGCCCTAGAACACGCAGCATCCCTGGGGATACCATGCCTTGAACCCTATACCGAACGGGCCATTCAGGCAAATCGGTACTT
>JABUEZ010000003.1 GCA_013314795.1 Candidatus Profundicultor aquiphilus
GGTCAAAGAACTGGCCGATAAATTCGGAAGCCAGTGTGTGGTGGTGGCCATCGACGTCAAGAAAACCTGGGATCGGATCACCCACCGCAGTTACTGGGAAGTTTTCATCAACGGTGGTCGCACCCCCACCGGTAAAGACGCCATTGCCTGGGCTCAGCAGGTGGAAAAACTTGGGGCAGGAGAAATCCTTCTCACCAGTATGGATACCGATGGTACCCAGTCAGGATACGATATCAGCCTTACCCGAAAAATTGCCGAAAAAGTGAATATCCCGATCATTGCTTCAGGGGGGGCGGGCAAACTGGAACACCTGGCAGCCGTGCTCCAGGAGGGGAAAGCCGATGCGGCCCTGGTTGCTTCCATCTTTCACTACCGCTACTTTACCGTGCCTGAAGCCAAAGCGTTTCTCAAAAAGCGCGGTATTCCGGTGAGGATCGAGGACTGATGAACATTCTCTGGGAAAAAATCAAAACCGACGAGAACGGTCTCGTTCCAGCCATCATCCAGGACGCTATGACTGGACGAGTGCTCATGATGGCCTACATGAACGAAGAAGCGTTTCGGAAAACGAGAGAGACCGGCACCACCTGGTTTTACAGCCGTAGCCGCAGAACTCTGTGGCATAAAGGTGAAACCAGTGGCCACATCCAGCACGTGAGAGGGATATATCTTGACTGTGATAGCGACACCCTCCTCATCCAGGTCGAACAGGAAGGCGTTGCCTGCCACACCGGTCTACCTTCCTGCTTTCACCGAAAAATAGCGGAAGAGATCTCCACTCCAGAAACTGGATACCCACCCTATGCCCGGGCTTCGTTTCTGCAGGAGCTTTTCGAAGTAATTGAAGAGCGCGCTCAGCACCCGGATACCACTTCCTACACCGCCAGGCTCCTCCAGGAAGGACGGGAAAAAATCCTGCGCAAAGTTGCCGAAGAAACCACCGAGGTAATCCTGGCAACCCTTGAACATGGCGAATCGCAAAAGGAACACCTGCGCTGGGAAGTGGCAGACCTTCTCTATCATCTCCTCGTCCTTCTCAAAAAAGAGGGTCTTTCTTACCTCGAAGTCGTTGAGGAACTTGAGAAGCGCCGTTCCTCCTCAAAAAGCAAAACCCCTTCCTCGTAAGGAAGGGGTTTTGAATCCAGGATTTATTCAGAGCGCACACTCCCCTTTTTCACCGGTCCGTATGCGAACCACATCAATCACCGGATAGACAAATATTTTCCCATCACCCACGGTGTCCGTTCGAGCCACTTCCATCACACGATCCATAACCTTTTCACAATCTTCATTCCGGACGAGAACTTCAATCTTGGTCTTAGGAAGAAAGGGAATCTCATATTTTCGCCCTCGAAACTGCTCCACAAGACCTTTCTGTCGTCCCCGACCCTCTACCGGATACATCGTTACTCCCGCGTAGCCGAAACGTTCCAAAACGTCGATCACCTCGGTGACTTTTTCGTCCCGGACGATAATCTCAAGCTTGTACACGCTCACTCCTCCTCTCCTGAAAAAGTATGCGATGACGGGTAAACTCTGGGTACGCTGGAGTCCCATGTTCAAAAATATCCAGCCCCTGCAATTCCTCTTCCGGAGTTACCCGAATTCCAAAAGCAAGATCCATCACCTTAAACATGAGATACCCCAAACCAAAACTCCAGGCCACCACAGCCAGCACACCGATAAGCTGGGCCAGAAGCTGTCCCCCACCACCACCATAGAAGAGACCGGTCACATAGGGTGGTTCGAGCGTATAGAGTCCGTAGGTTCCATCAGCAAAAAGCCCCACACTCAGAAGTCCCCAAAGGCCATTTAACCCGTGGACGCTCACCGCCCCCACCGGGTCATCAATCCCCCGACTCTCAAAGAAGTACACTCCGGCCACGACCAGAATTCCAGCCACAGCTCCAATGACCACTGCTGCCCACCCCTCAATCCAGGCACAGGGTGCCGTAACTGCCACAAGCCCTCCCAGGGTTCCATTAAGGGTCATCCCCAGATCCCACTTGCGAGTTTTGGCGTACATCACAAGGAGTGTGGTCAAGGCTCCCGCTGCCGCAGCCAGATTGGTATTCACCGCTACCACAGCGATGCGGAGGTGATGGGCACTGAAGGTGCTTCCCGGATTGAACCCAAACCACCCAAACCAGAGGATAAAGGTCCCCAGGGCTGCCAGAGACATATTGTGGCCGGGAATTGCCAGAGGTTTACGGTCTTTCCCGTACTTCCCAAAGCGCGGTCCCAGTACCATTGCTCCAGCAAGACCGATCATCCCACCAATCGCATGAACCACGCCAGAACCGGCAAAATCGGCATGCCCCACTCCAAAGGGAAGCTTGCTCAGCCATCCCCCACCCCAGACCCAGTGGGCATAGATGGGATAAACAAAGAAGCTTACCAGGAATGTATACATAAGATACGCCGGAAATTTGAGTCGCTCAGCAACAGCCCCAGAAACAATGGTTGCCGCGGTACCACAGAAAACCAGTTGCCAGAAAAAGTCCAGATATGTTCCCACATCATAGGCTTCGCCACGCAGGAACCACCGACCCACTCCAATGAATCCTCCCAGATCGTTTCCCTTCAAAAATCCATATCCAACCGCGAAAAAGACAAGTGACGCCACCACAAAGTCAATAAGGTTCTTACTCAAAAGATTGGTCGTATTCTTTGCTCGGCAAAATCCAGTTTCTACCATGGCAAATCCGGCCTGCATGAAGAAGACCAGAAACCCACAGACCAGAATCCACACGTAATCGGTGGGTAAACTGGGCATTGCCTGCAGGGTCGTTGCACCACCGGGATCCGCAGCAAACACCGGACCTCCCACCAAAGCGAATAGAAACCACACCGGAAGCATTCTCATCATCATTCTGCGCACCATCATCACTCCTTTCTCTCAAAACTCCGAACGGTTTCTTGAAACACAGGTTGTTCTTCTCTCTCACCCCCTTTAAAGTAAAAGCCCCCGACTCAGGAAGCGACATCACTTCCAGAATCAGGGGCTTACCTTTGCCCTCAAAACATCCCCGCAGACACGTCGGGGATCCGTTCTCGTATTTACGGCAACCGTGCCTTAAACTTCCTCACTCAATAGGCGTAAATTTTTCCATACGGCCGAGTGGTGAGCGGTGTAATGCTCACAAACTCGTCACTGGAAAAGGTAAAAGGAACATTCAGGTCCTGACAGTATTCTTGAAGATATGGAACGACTTCGTTCCATTCCCCTGCGGCGGTCTTTTCCACCTTCATTCCTGCCCCCAGGAAACGCTGGTCCACCTCACCACGGATGAGAATCCTCCCCCCATGCATCCCGGAAGCAATAAAATTTCCTTCGACCGGTCTTGAACGTTCTAGACCAAGCACCACAATAAGACCGCCAGCCATGTACTCTCCTAAAAAATCCCCACTTTTGCCACCCACAACGATCACCGGATACTCATCCAGATACGATTTCATGTGAATTCCCACTCGATACCCTACATCACCCCGGATAAAAATCTTTCCACCCCTCATGGAAAAGCCCACAATGTCCCGAGCATCACCTTCGACGATAATTTTGCCCGCATTCATGGTGTTTCCCACTCCATCCTGGGCATTCCCTCGCACCCGGATGGTGGCCCCATTCAAAAACATTCCCAGATCATCGCCCGGGGTCCCTTCGATAATGATTTCACCCCGCGAAAAACCTCGACCCAGATAGCGCTGGCCATTGATGCTCCGAAGTAGCACTTCCTGTATCCCTTCCTGCCACAATTCTTCCAGAAGGGCGTTGACCTCCCGATAAGGTTTTCCCCGACCATCAAGGACTTTCATACCTCTACACCTACTCCCTCTACCCAGCTTTTGCGAAATTCCCGGGGTAAATTCACCAGGCCAAATTTGGGGTCGAGTAACCGTTCCTTGAACCCTGTAACCGGTATCCGCTCTCGAAGTAACCGGATATAGATACCACTTTTTTCAATTCTTCCCAGCATTATAATACCCACGATGCACTCGTTTTCGAGCACCACCTTCATGTATTCATCCTTTTCCTTACGTACCAAGACCTCGAAACCACCACCCTGCGGAGGATTCACAAGACCCGCCGAAACCAGAGCCACTCCCCCCAGGTCAAGAACATTCAGTGGAAGACTTCCTGGGTAAGAGATCCTTGTCCCGGCCATATTGGCTCCAGCAACTTTTCCCTGACGAACAGCCTCCGGCCATATGGCCACCACGTTACGCTCCCCAGTAAGGAAATTACGTGTTTCTGCAACGTCTCCAGCAGCGAAAATGCCTTTCTTTGACGTTTCCTGAAACTCATCGACTACAATCCCCTTCCGGATTTCGATTCCCGAATCCTGTAACCACTCCACATTTGGTCTAACGCCCACCGCCACCACCGCACAGTCAACCGGAAGGTGCTTCCCCCCTCGCAGAAGGGCCTGAGTGAGTTTTTGACCGCTTCCTTCAAACGCTACCACCGTTTCACCGAGTACCACCTTCACTCCGGCCTGAACTAATGCCTTCTCCAGGTATCTCGATCCATCCTCATCGAGCATAAGCGGAAGCAACCGTGAAGAGAGTTCCACCACGGTAACCTCAAAACCACGATGCATGAAGGCCTCACAGGTCTTAAGACCGATAAAACCCCCTCCCAAAATGAGCACCCGCTTGGGATGGACTTCTTCCAGGAATTGGCGCATTTTTTCCAGGTCTCCCTTTCCGGTAAACGTAAACACGCCTCTCTCCGTGATACCCTCAAGCGGTGGCACAATGGGTACTCCTCCTGGGGCAAGCAACGCTTTTTCAAAGAAAATCCGCTTTCCCGAACGCAAAAATGCCACCCGGTTAATAGTGTCAAGGCGTTCCACCCGCTCTCCTTCCAGGACCGCCAGTGAAGTGGCATCGAACAATAACCCGGTATGATCGACACCCCGGCTCTTGCCCCCCAAAACGTAGGTAATCAACGGTCGAGAATACCATCCACGTTCATCACTCACAGCCACAATAGGGGTACCGGGATCGTTTTCCCGGATTGCCCGTGCACCCCAGCGACCTGCTACCGAGAAACCAATGATAAGATATGGCGCATGCAACTCATTCATAGGTCAACGCCTCATTGGGACAATTTTCCACACAGGGAGGTACTTCTCCCTTCCCGACACACCCATCACATTTACTGCCAACCCGAGTTCGATCTTTACTCCGTTCGGCCACACCAAAAGGGCAACTCATCACACACATCCAGCATCCCATACACCGGTCTTCGTCACAGAGCACCATTCCGGTCTTCTCATCCCGATACATGGCGCCAGTCAGGCAGTTTTCCACACAGGGCGCATCGTCACAGTGACGGCATTGCAACGCAAAGGAAACATACCCTTCTTCTTCCACCCGCACTCGGGGAAGAGGACGGTTTTCCTTTTCCTCCCGAAAGGTTTTGATGATCTTTCCCGAAGGGGAGTGCTTCACCACACAGGTGATTTCACAGAGATGGCACCCAATGCAGTACTCCTCATGAATGCGAATCTTTTTCATCCCTACCAGCCCTCCCCAGCCAACTTGACTCCAAGAAGTTGTGCCTCTTCTCTTCGCAAACCTACCGCCCGCAACTGTTCCCGATTCCCCCGCAAACTCTCAATAGCATTGATTCCCATACCGCCAAGAATTTCCTTCATTTCCAGGGCCCAGGCACGCATAAGATTCACTAACCTCCTCTTCCCGATCTGGGGATTCAGACGCTTGGTGAGTATCGGGTCCTGGGTAGCAATCCCCCAGTTACACCGTCCGGTGTAACATTTCTGACAGAGATGACACCCCAACGCAAGGAGCGCTGCCGTTCCAATATACACCGCATCCGCCCCCAGGGCGACGGCCTTGATGACGTCACTGCTGGAACGAATCCCACCGGCAATCACAATGGAAGCCCGGTGACGGATTCCTTCCTGGCGCAACCGTTCATCCACCTGAGCCAGGGCAATTTCGGCAGGAATCCCCACATTGTCTCGAATAACCTGAGGCGCCGCTCCGGTTCCGCCTCGAATCCCATCAATGGCTATGATATCCGCGCCAGCCCGGACCGCCCCTGAGGCAATCGCTGCCACATTGTGCACAGCAGCAATTTTTACCGAAACCGGTTTTTGGTAATTGGTGGTTTCTTTAATGGCAAAAATCAGTCGCTCCAGATCCTCAATGGAATAAATATCGTGATGGGGTGCTGGAGAAATGGCGTCACTTCCCACCGGTATTCGCCGGGTACGGGAAATCTCGGGGGTCACTTTTTCTCCGGGAAGATGTCCGCCAATACCGGGCTTGGCACCCTGACCGATCTTAATCTCAATAGCCCGCGCTACCTGAAGATATTCCGGTGTCACCCCGAAACGACCTGAAGCCACCTGGACGATGATATTTCCTCCCAGAGCATAGAAGTCGGGATGTAACCCTCCCTCACCGCTGTTGCAGAGCGTTCCCACTTCTCTGGCCGCTTCGGCAAGGGAACGAAAGGCATTATAACTGATTGATCCATAGGACATGGCAGAAAAAAGAACCGGTAAAGAAAGCTCCAGTTGCGGTGCCAAAACGGTCTTTAAAGAACGATGTTCCCAGTCAACATCAAGCCACGCTTCTTTTCGTCCCAAAAAAGTCCGAATTTCAATTGGTTCCCGCAGGGGGTCAATGGAGGGATTGGTCACCTGGCTGGCATTGAGAAGGAGATGGTCCCAGTAAATGGGATAGGGCCGGTCGCATCCCATTCCCGTCAGCACAATTCCTCCAGTTTCGGCCTGCTTGTAAAGACGGTACAGAAATGACTCTTCCCAGTTGGCGTTTTCCCGGAAACCTCTTTCCCGCCGGCGAACCTCGAGTGCACCGGTCGGGCACAGAGTGACGCAACGCTGGCATCCCACGCACTGCGCCTCTTCACTCCACAGGGAGTCATCGGTTTCATCGTAAGTATGTACCGCGTTCGCGCACTGCCTGGCACAGACCTGACAGGCAATACACCGCGCACTATCCCGTTCAATCTTAAACTCGGGAAGCAGCAAACTCTTGGCCATGCAGAACACCCTCTTTCAATCTCCCCATTACCACCTCACCAGCCCTGAGAGCACAAACCCTATCGAGTTCTGGAGCAATTTCCCGAATGGCACTTTCTTCGCTGGCAAGATAAAACATGTCCCCGTTCCACGCCGCCACCATAGGACGGAGCTTAATCCGATCCACCAGTCCCAGCATCCCTCCCTCAAACCCAACAATGATACTGAAAGGCCCGTTAAGGAGAGCACCGCCGTAAGTGACACGAATTGCCCGATACAAACTCCGTTCCGGCTCAGACATCGTCTCAATCTGCGACCAGAAAGGACTGGCAAAAATCGTCCCCAGCGCTTCCGGTGGAACCCGATGGCGGCGCAACAGCAAATCCAAAAGATAGGCAATCACTTCGGTATCCGTCTGAAGGGTACAAAAATATCCGAAATTCTCAAGATACCGACGATTAATCCCGTAAGAGGAAAGTTCTCCATTGTGGACCACCGAAAAATGGAGAAGATTAAAGGGATGGGCTCCTCCCCACCAGCCCACGCTATTGGTGGGGAAACGACCATGGGCAATCCAGCAGTATCCCTGATACTCGTCAAGACGAAAGAATTCACCGATATCCTCAGGGTACCCCACCCCTTTAAAAACTCCCAGGTTTTTGCCACTGGATATGACATACGCCCCCTCAATACGGGCGTTAATTTCCATCACCGTCTGGACCACCAGTTCTTCCTCGTTCTCCGATTCCCGAGGACGCAGAAAATAACGCATAAACTCCGGATGATCCCGAAGGGGAGAATGTTCCCAGATCGGTACAGTCTCCTGGTGCTCCACAACGAAATTTTTGCGCAGCATCGCCTCCACTTCATCGATACTCCCTTTACAGTCACAGAGCACATGAAAGGCATAGAGCGCAGCGAAATCGGGATAGATTCCATAACCGGCAAAGCCGCCCCCCAGGCCATTCGAACGCTCATGCATGACCCGCATAGCTTGGATGATCGTCTCGCCACCGACTGGCTGTCCACTTTGCGAAAGAATCCCCGCCACCGCACAACCAGATGGAATCCGCTCCCGTTCTCGCATGGCTTTTACTCCCTTCTACAGGACGGGAAGGTACCGCTCAACTTCATAGGGATGAACCACCAGGCGGTACTCGTCCCATTCGATCATCTTGCTCTCGATGAGATAGGTGAAAACATGTTCTCCCAGCGTTTCTCGAAGGAGTTTACTCTCCTTTGCCAAGTCAATCGCTTCCTTGAGACTTCCTGGAAGCGACGCAATACCCAGCATCTCCCGTTCACGCGCGCTCATGTGATACACATCCCGTTCCACCGGTTCGGGCAGGTCATAATTTCCTTCGATTCCCGCCAGTCCTGCTGCCAGCATCACCGAGAACGCAAGATACGGATTACAGGCCGGATCCGGATGCCGCACCTCAATTCGAGTGGCTTTCTCTCGACCAGGTTTATACATCGGTACCCGTACCAGAGCCGAACGGTTACGCCGCGCCCAGCAAATATAAACCGGTGCTTCATACCCGGGTACCAGGCGCTTATATGAATTCACCCACTGATTGGTTACCAGAGCCATCTCCGGAGCATGACGCAGGATTCCCGCAATGTACTTTTTGGCAATATCCGAAAGGTAATACGGATCTTCAGAATCAAAAAAGGCATTCCGCTCTCCCTCAAAAAGCGACTGATGGGTGTGCATTCCGGAACCATTGATTCCTGCAATGGGCTTGGGCATAAACGTGGCATACACGCCATGCTTGGAAGCAATCTCTTTTACCACAATCCGGTAGGTCATCACGTTGTCGGCCATGGTGAGGGCATCGGCATACCGGAGGTCAATCTCATGTTGCGAGCAGGCCACCTCGTGGTGGCTATACTCCACCCGGATTCCCATATCCTCCAGGGTTCGAATGGTATCCCGTCGCAGGTCCGAGGCCGCATCCAGGGTGGTGAGGTCAAAATACCCGCCCTGGTCAAGTGGGGTTGGTTCTTTCTCGTTTTTGAAATAAAAGAATTCCAGCTCTGGCCCCACATAGTAGGTAAACCCCTTCTCGGCCAGTCTCTTCAAGTTGGTCTTCAGGATATAGCGTGGGTCTCCGGCAAACGGTGTCCCATCGGGGTTCAGCACGTCGCAGAACATCCGGCCAACCTTCTCTACTCCCTCCCGCCAGGGCAAAAGCTGAAACGTACAGGGATCTGGCATCGCAATCATGTCACTTTCATCGATACGGGCAAACCCTTTGATGGAAGACCCATCAAAACCCATTCCCTCAAAAAGGGCATTTTCCAGCTCTTCCACCGGAATGGCGAAACTCTTCAATCTCCCCAAAACATCGGTAAACCAGAGACGAATGAACTTCACATTATTTTCCCGACAAAAAGCCAAAACCTCTTCCCTGCTTTTCAACGTGCATGCCATTTTCCTAACCCCCTTAAGGCAAAATAAAAAGGCGCTTTGTCTCCTTCCTCGGAGACAAAGCGCCTTCACAGGCTGTACCTATATCGCCCACCATCAGGCTTTCAAATTTAGGTGCATTATAAACAACTTTCTCTTTGCTGTCAATACCATGTACAAACTTTGCGGTTATAATTTCAAAATAATTACACTGGCACAAATCGTCCTGAAAGAATAAAATACGTTACTCCCGATGCGCACCAATGAACGATGAGAATGACCAACTATCGATTTTACGTGTCAGGGTTTTATCTTCTGGAACTGCTCTCACACCAAATAGTACCCACTGTTATGTGCCGTACAACCTTTAAAGATATCTTTTGGCAATATAATCGATAAATTCGTCAACATCTTGAAGACGGTGTTGGAGAATTTGATATAGGAGTAGAGATGGACCAGCAAATTTCGGAACTTAGCCATGTGGGCAAGGTTTTGTGCCAGGCTATCAGGAAGAACCCCATTTTGTCCGAGAGCGGTAAAAACATCGGCATAACTTTCCGGCACACCCCGGTGTTCACGAGACAGAATATGGTTACCCACATCAATACAACCTTCCATAACCACAATAAAATAATACTTCACGCTCCCCAGGATTTTCGGGTCACCAATAATTTTCGCTTTTTCTTCTTTCTGAAATTCCTTCAATATACTTAAGGCCTTCTCGATTTCGCCAAGAAGAAAAGTAATTCTTTCCTTATCGACCGGCACCTTGGAGTTCCTTTCGATACTTTTTGATGACCTCCCGAAAATCGAGATATCGTTTCCATCGGGGAAGAAGGAAATTCAACCGAAGTTCTTCATTTTCGTCCTTGAGAAGAATACCCCGCGAAGCTCTGTATACCAGATGATCAGGTGCATGGTTTAAGACCACAATATCAACCGGTATTCCCAGAGCTTTTTCGATTTCCTTGTGACAACTCAATGTCGTAAAAGAGGTCACGGACCCGGGGATGTGTGGTATCGCAATATACGGCCACATCGATATCCCGATATGTTTCTCCTTCGGCAAAAGAGCCGAATAAATAGGCAAAAGGAATGTCTTGGTGTGCGTCAAGAATGACCTGTACCTTTTGCAGGATAATTCTTTTACACTCTGGATGTGGAGCCATCTCCATCCCCACCAATTGCGAAATCTTCGAATGTATTCTATCACTCTCCGCAGTGTTACTCAGGTAGTGGAGTACACAGCCGTTAAGATTTCAGGGGTCGTGATTAAAAATCAAAGTGCTGCCACATCTTCCAGAGAAAGAGAAGAAAGCATTTTCCACAGCCGGATGACATTCCAGAGAAGAAAGGCATCTTTTTCGGTGTGAATACGGATGAGGTGCTTTCCGACGGTGAACTCAAGCACCTTCTTTAAAAAGGTATTTTCACCCCGAATCTGCGAAAAGGGAAAGAGTTCGTCATGGAGGCGTAAACCTTCTTCTTCAACGATGATAGGGCTGAAGAAAAATCTTTTCAAATGCCCTTCCGGATGAGTGCGTTCGGTCACGAGGGCTCTAGAGAACACCATCCGTCCACGGGTTTCACAGAATGAGGTGAGCAATTTTTCCTGCTCCTTTGCAAAATCCCGCTGAGTACAGCCATTGATGAATCCGTACTCATCGATAAACCACTGCGAACCACAGGAAAAACAGATCACCCGGTTCCCCATGCCCTGGATGCTGCGGAAAGCATGACAGAGGGGACAGAAGAAAACTACCCGTTCAATGCCTTCGGCGCGCCTTTCGCCGAGAAATGGGGTCCAGGTCTTCCGTTGCCATTCCCATTCAGAATGCTGAAAAAAAGCGAGGGGATCATCAGAAAGAACCGTAAAACGGATGGAAACCGGGCCAGAGCGAGCATGATCCGCCCAGAGAGGTTTGCGCAACCAGGCCCCCTGAATACGGGCAAAAACCACCGGAACCCGGATTCTGGCCAGGAGTTTGTCTGTTCCCGGCGCAGCACTTTGGCTCACCCCATTCCAGGGAATGCCACCCTCCGGGAAAAGCCCCACCACTCCTCCTTTTTCGATAACCCGGATGATATTGCGAGCAGCACAGTAGTCAGGTAGAACCTTTCTTTTGGGAATGGCATCCATGGCCCGAATCAGCGGACCCAGAACTGGATGCTGAAAGATGAGCCGATTCGCCACCCAGACGACGGGATAGGGTAAAAGAGCATCGATGAAAAAGGGATCCAGAGCGCTGAGGTGGTTGGCAATGAGCAAAAAAGGTGGAGACGGAATTTCTCCTTCTCCCCAGAGGGAAAAGTGGTTGAAGAAATACGGGGTGAGAATTTTCTTTCCCACCTGCCAGAGCCAGGTCTTCCCTGGTAAATTTCGAGGCTCTATGAGAACTGCACCCGTACCGGTTCCCGCCCCTCGCCTTCCACGGCAAAATATTCCCTTTTGGTAAAACCAAAAGCGGAGGCAAAAAGATTTGCCGGGAATTTTTCAATGGTGGTATTGTAACGGTAGACGGTGTCATTATAGAACTGCCGGGCATAAGCAATTTTATTTTCGGTCTCGGAAAGTTCCCCCTGAAGACTCTGGAAGTTTTCACTGGCCCGCAGTACCGGATAGGCTTCGGCCACGGCAAAAAGCTGCCGTAAAGCCTGAGTAAGCTGATTTTCGGCTGCGCCTTTCTCCTGTGGCCCCTGAGCGCTGATAGCCGCCTGGCGCGCCCGAGCTACGGTTTCAAACACTTCCTTTTCATGCGCTGCATACCCCTTGACCGTTTCCACCAGATTGGGAATGAGGTCGTATCGGCGCCTTAACTGGACATCCACCTGGGCCCAGGCATTATCAACCCGATTTCGAAAGGTGACCAGACGATTGTACAGAGAAATCAAATACAGCCCGACGATGATCACAATAACGAGAATTAACCAGCCCATCTCATTCGCCTCCTTTTATCCTGCACTCGATGAACCACCACCACCACCGCCACCGCCACCACCGGAGAATCCTCCACCACTGGTGGTGGCAGTACTCAGAGCTTTCCCAAGGTTAACCATGTTCTCAATGCCCCGGGAAAGGGCGTCAAAATGTGCCAAACCGGCCATCGTCCCATGAACTGGATAATACCAGGATGGCCCCTGGAATGCAATCTGAGTTTCCTGTGCATACCGTTTGAGGTTTTGCAAGAGTTTTTCAGCCACCCCCAGGACTATGGCGTACACCAGGTAATGATCCCAGAGGGGGAGTATTTGTGCAGGTGCTTCCCTCAAAAGAGAGAAATCGCTCAGGAAACGGCGAAAGGCCATCCAGCGGCGGTATTCTAAAGCTGCCTCTTCGGTCCAGCGAGAAAGGAAGCGCCAGGCCAGAGCAGCAAGAAGAATGACAACCACAATCATGGGAACAAGAAGAATTGACAAAAATATCAGGGAAGAAGCCCCCACAAAAATGGTCAAAAAACCGGCCACCACATAGGCAAATCCTATCCCTATAAAGAGATTGCGCTTCTTTTCAGAGACTTTATCCAGAATGGGGAAATAATTTTTTTCCACAAACTTTCGCAGTTCCTGGTACCAGTTTTCGAGAAAGAGAAGCATGTTGCTTTTACTTCCATGCATTTCCCGACCCCATTCTTCGATATCCTCCGTCGTCACCGCATTTCCAGAAGATGCACGAAGCTGTTTCAGAAGTGAAAGCACTTCCTGCTCCAAGGGATGAAGTTCTTTTTCCCACTCTTTTTCATCTTCTCCTTTTTCCGTAAACTGAAAAGAAAGAAGCTGCCGGCGCAATAGAATTCCCCGTTTCTCCTCCTCATGAACCGTGAGAAAACCCCGTCGGGCAAGGTCGAAAATCGTGGCAAGGAAAGCCCGGACGAGGAGCTGAAAATCCTTTCGCTGACTCAAAGTAACCCCCAGAAAACATGGAGCGATAGGGCGGGGCGGTTCCTGTTCGTATTCTCGCTGGTACGAAGAGCGTGGTTCCCGGCCATAGCGAAAGTAGTAGACAAAAAAGAGCACCAGATACGCAATCCCCAGTCCACCGAAAAGCAAAAAAAGCGCCATTCCCTGCCGCACCGGCAAATTCCCGGCTTCAACAAAACCTTTCTCCTCATTGAGAATTGCCTCGTAGCGAGGTTCGTCTTGAAGGGGCACAGCCTGAAAAATACCGGGATCCATCAGGAGTCGAGCTTCTACAAAGGTATCTGCCGGGACGTTTTCCAGACGGAAATGCACGCTCCGATAATCTTCAGGGAAAGTCATCTCTCCCGGTGCAGCCTGAGTGTGGACAAAAAGCTTGAGGAGGTCAGGACTTTTATCCGGAAGTATAAATGTGGTAGACAATTCTTCGATACGGGCATGCTGGTCTTCAATTACCTTCCAGTAAAACTCCGCCACGTCCCGAAAGCGTTTGACCACACCCTTAAGGCGATACTGAATCCGGAAAACCCGTACCTCGTCTTGTGCCTGATAGGAAAAGCGCAAACTCACTTCTTGAGGACTGCGTTCTATTTCAAAGGGGCATGATTCCCCGGTTTTTTCGTCCCAAACACCTTCAAAGATGATATCTTCAACACCTTTTCGCAAAAGCGAAAGGCGGGCCCAGGAAAAACTCCCTTCAAAGGAGAAAGAACGCTTTTCAATAACCACAACGTCGCCGTTACCCTGGAGGGTAAAGACCTGTTCGATGGAGGGATGAAAATAGGATTTCGCCCATCCCGCAGGAGAGACGATCAGCAAAACCAGTAAAAACGTAAGAACATTAAATTTACGCATAACCCCTCCGGATCGTTTCCTTTAAAATACCAGGTTTTCCCCTGCAAAGCAAGAGCGAACTTCAATCCCCCTTCAGGTACCCCTATTCGAAAGTCCCTTTATCAGTTACAATGAGGGTAATCCCACAATGAGGAGGTGGAATGATGTACCAAATTCTGATTGTCAAAATCGAAAGTCGTTCCAACCAAGCCCTGAAAGTCCAGGAAGTGCTGACCAAACATGGATGTGCTATCAAAACTCGTCTGGGACTTCACGAAGTCTCCCCCAATTACTGTGCCGAAGACGGACTGGTCATCCTGGAACTCAGCGGAAAAAAGGAAGAAATTGATAAACTGCAACAAGATCTGGAAAAGCTGGAAGGGGTTACGGTGCGTTATATTGAGGTATAGTCTACCACCGCTCCATCCGCAGTGGAGAGGAAAAAAGGAAATGTCTCCCTTTCTCCTCTCCACGTTCATCCAGCCTCAAACAACCGGGAACGATTGCGCCAGGTTTCCCAGGATTCACACACACACCCCATACCGCTATCGTTCCCTCTCGGAGATTCACCTCTTGAATCATACCCAGACCCAGCTCTTTGCCTTCTTCAGAAAAGATTCCGCAAAGCATCCCCAGAATGGGAATCTGCTGACCTCTTTTTTCCATAAAAAGCGAGGCCCCGTCGTCTGAGAAGAGTAGTTTTTCTCCGCGGGCAAGAAAGAACACTTCGTCTTTTTCCTGCCGCAGTGCGGACTCAAAAAAGTATGGGTAACATGGTAGAGAAAATCGTAGCATCTCAAGGGGTAGAGTTAGTACCTTTTTTTGAGCAAAGTAACGGGTAAAAAGCTGCTGGCGATATCCCCGCCGAAACTCATGCCGCTTCTCAGTTGCCTCTTTCGGCACAGGAAGAACCAGTAAGCGATCTCGCAAAAACCGTTGCCACATGGCAAATTCCTCTTTCTCCCCCACAGCCAGAACCACTTCCGGGTCAACCAACCGTATTTTCAGCATTTTGAGGAGATACCCAGAGGGATAGGAAAAAAGACCACAGGTGTCAAAAAGCACTACATCACACCTGGCAGATGCAAAATGTGCCAGTTCAGCTGCGTAACAGGCCGTGGCAACAATTTCATGCTCCGGGGTGGTATCACCGATGAAGTGAAAGTGGGGAGTAAATAACCGCTCTTCGAAGGTTACCGCTTTTCCCCGACTGATCACAAGACCAACAGTGGTTGGTGGGCCAACCGTGGATTGACCCAGATCTGAGTCAATCCAGCCTACTCTCCGTCCCTCACCAAGGAAAAACAAATAGAGAAGACGTATCAGGGTGCTCTTCCCTCGATCCCCAGGGGCAAGGACCATGATGGTACCTCGAAAGCGAGAAAGTCCAGCAGCAAGAAAACTCCATTCGGCTGGCCAGGAAAGATCCCTCATTCATCCCTCCAGCAAATCTGAAATGGTAACCAGCATATACCCTTTCTTCTCCAATGCCTGAATCATCTGAGATAAAATCTGAGCTGTTTGAGGGAGACTATGGAGAAGCACAATCCCTCCTGATCGAACATGGGCGCAAACTCCGTCCAGAATTTCCTGCCCCTCCAGCTGCCAGTCCCGGGAGTCGACCCACCACATCACGATGGAGTACCCCATCATTCCACAGGCTTCCTTAATTTTCCCATTGGTAAAACCACGCGGAGGGCGGAAATAAGAAGGAATGCAACCCGTAACATCTTTGATGATCTCTTCGGCCTGCCTCAGGTCTTGGAGGATCTCTTCCAGAGTAAAACTTTCATCGATCCGGTGCGAATGGGAATGGTTCCCAATCTCATGACCCTCTTGAACGATTGCTCTGGCCACATCAGGATATTTTTTCACCTGGGAGCCAATCAGGAAGAAAGTTGCCCTGACCTTTTCTTCTTTTAAGATCCGGAGTATTTCACCCGTTGCACCGTTTGGTGCATCATCAAAGGTCAAAGCAATTTTATTCTTCGCTTCCTGATTACCTCCCAGATAACGGACCTGGTTCAACCCAAAAACAGTTTCCTTAATCTCGATAGCGTCACCGTACCCAGAAAACAGGAGAATCGCTACTACAAAAAAAGAAGCAATCAGGCTACTTAATGAGTGGCTTGAGTTTTTCTTCGATGGCTTTTTTGGGTACATATCCGACGACCCGGCTCACTTCCTTTCCCTGATGGAAGATAATAAGCGTGGGAATAGCATGAATACCGTAGCGGCTGGCCACCTCCGGAGCATGATCCGTGTTGACCTTGACTACCTTCACGGTTCCGGCAAATCCTTGGGCGATTTCTTCCACAATGGGTGCCATCATTTTGCAGGGCATGCACCAGGAAGCCCAGAAATCCACCAGAACCGGCACTTCTGACTTGAGTACCTCTTCATCAAAGTTCCTTCCATCGAGTTCCATCACATTTGCCATTTTCTTCACGTCCTTTCTGACCAATCTTGAGCTCTTTTCCTTTCAGGAGTCTCGAGATATTTTCCTTGTGCTTCCAGAACACAATGCCTGCAGCGAATATTCCCCAGGCAATAAACCACCAGGGCCGGCGAAAAACAGCGAGCAAAATTGGCATCATCAGCGCTCCGGAAAGAGAACCCAGCGAAGAGTACCGGCTGAGGAGCACCACCCCAACCCAGATGAGAAAACACAAAAGAGCCGCCTGCCAGGAAAGATAAAAGAGAATTCCCAGGGTAGTCGCTACCCCCTTCCCACCACGAAAACGCAAAAAAATCGACCAATCATGTCCAGCCACTACCAGGAAAATTCCTAGAAAGGAAAGAAGAGGGTGAGAAAGAAAGTGAGTGGCCAGATACGCCCCCACGAATCCTTTGAGCGCATCACCAACACCAGCAATCAGAGCCGGCAAAAAACCGGCTACCCGGGAAACATTGGTCGCTCCCACGTTACCGCTCCCGTATTTTCGAATGTCTACTCCCTTTGCCAGAAACGCAATCAAAAGTCCACAGGGAAGGGAACCCAAAAAGTAATTGAGTGGCAACACCCAGTAACTCACAGGTTATCACTCCCCATATCGTCCAAATACCAGCGTCCCATTGTGTCCCCCAAAACCAAAAGAATTAGAAAGGGCATTACGAATGGGGAAAGAACAGGCAGTATGGGGCGTGTAATCGAGATCGCATTCCGGATCCGGCTCGTCGAGGTTAATGGTGGGATGAATCATTCCATGATAGAGGGAGAGAACCGTTGCGGCACCCTCCAGAGCCCCAGCAGCACCCAGGAGATGCCCGGTCATGGATTTGGTGGAACTGATCTTTATTTTATAAGCTCGCTCACCAAAAACTCTTTTGATTGCCAGAGTCTCCACCTTGTCATTTAAGGGTGTGGATGTACCATGAGCATTGATGTAGTCGATATCCTCGATGGTCAATCCGGCATCACGAATGGCGAGATACATGGAACGGGCAGCGCCTTCCCCTTCCGGATCGGGTGCCGTGATGTGGTAAGCGTCACAGGTGGAACCATAACCTTTAAGTTCAGCATAAATCCGGGCCCCCCGTTCAAGGGCAGTTTTCTCTTCCTCCAGCACCAGAGCACAGGCACCCTCGGCCATCACAAAACCATCCCGGTTTTTATCAAAAGGACGGGAAGCTTTCGATGGTTCTTCGTTTCGCGTGGAGAGGGCTTTCATGGCACAGAATCCCGCCAGGGCCAGGGGTGTGATGGACGCTTCAGCCCCCACCGCAATCATAAAATCGGCGTCTCCTCGCTGAATGATTCGTAAGGCCTCTCCTAAAGCGTGAGTCGAGGCCTCGCAGGCCGTTGAAACGCAGCTACTGGGTCCTTTTAACCCCAGGCGAATGGCCACATTCGCTGCTCCCATATTGACGATCATCATGGGAATAAAAAAGGCACTGATTTTCTGCGGACCCTTACTCAAAAGAACCTGATGTTGCTCTTCAAAGGTCTGAATTCCTCCAATACCGGACCCCAGAATGACTCCTGCTCTATCCCGAGGAATATGCTCCGAATTCCAGCCAGCATCATCAATCGCCATGAGAGAAGCACATACTGCCAGTTGTGAAAAACGATCCATACGGCGGACTTCTTTACGTGGCAAAAATTGTTCCGGGTCGAAATTCCGGACCTCTCCGGCGATTTTGGTATCCAAACCTTCGGTATCAAAGCTCTGAATGGAGTCAATTCCCGATTTTCCCTCTATCAGCGATTTCCAGAATTCCTCCTTCCCAATGCCAATGGGGCTTATAACCCCAATACCGGTTACTACAACCTTGCGCACCAACGTCAAAACCTCCTTCTTCACCATCGAATGATTGCTGAACCCCAGGTTAAACCGGCTCCAAAACCAACCAGAAGCAGTAAATCCCCTTCCCGAATGCGTCCTTCTCGATATGCTTCATCCAGCGCCAGTGGAATCGAAGCCGAAGAGGTATTGCCATACTTGTGGACGTTGACAAAAATCCTCTCTTCTGGAATTTCCAGGCGTTTGGCCGCCGAGTTAATAATCCGGATATTCGCCTGATGGGGAATAAACAAATCGACCTCCTGTGTTGAAATGCCAGCTCTCCGTGCAACCTCCAGGGAAGCTTCTTCCATCACCCGCACGGCGAATTTAAAGACTTCGTTGCCACTCATTTTGATATAGTGGAGACGGTTATTGACGGTATCAAAAGAAGCTGGAAAACGAGAACATCCCGCGGGAAGCTCAAGAAGGGATCCACCATTGCCGTCACAACCAAGATACGTAGCGAGGATCCCCGGTTCATCAGCCACCCCAAGGACTACCGCCCCCGCTCCGTCACCGAACAGCACACAGGTGGCGCGGTCCTGCCAGTCCACGATCTTGGAAAGCGTCTCTGCACCAACTACGAGAGCCTTCTCCCCCCCTCCGGCCAGGAGATATTTCTCGGCTACAGCCAGGGCATACACAAAGCCGGTACAGCCAGCTTCAAGATCAAATCCGCAAGCTTTCTTTGCTCCCAGTTCTTTCTGCACCAGACACGCCGTAGCCGGGAAAAGCATGTCTGGCGTTACCGTGGCCACCACGATGAGATCAAGGTCCTCCGGAGCAATGCCAGCTTCCTGGAGAGCACGTTGTGAAGCCCGAAGCGCGAAGGTCGCTGTGGTCTCCTGGGGTTCAGCAATTCTCCGCTCTTTGATCCCGGTCCGGGTGGTAATCCACTCGTCACTGGTATCCACCATCCTTTCCAGATCGCCATTGGTTAGAACCCTGTCTGGAACACTCGAGCCGGTTCCCAAAACTTTGATCCACCGATTCCTCAATTGGTACCCTCCTCTACTTCTTTTCGGACTAAGGAAAAACCGATTTCACCTTCGGCAACGACTACCCCATCCACTTTGGCCACACCCTTCAGTTTTCCCACTCCACCCTTCATCTTGAGTAGAGTGACTTCCATCACCAGCTGGTCACCGGGCTGGACCGGCTTACGGAAACGCACCTTATCAACCGAAGCAAAATAGGGTACACAGTCGCGGAATTTTTCCATATTCATCATCATGGTTGCCCCAACCTGGGCCATACTCTCCAGGATCAGCACCCCGGGCATGATGGGTCTACCAGGATAATGGCCCTGAAAAAACCACTCATTGATGGTTACATTTTTAATCCCGGTCACTGTCCCTTCCTGGGTCATGTATACCCTGTCCACCAGAAGGAACGGGAAACGATGAGGCAATATATTTTGAATCTCCTGAACGCTCAATTCCATCCCATGAACCTCCTTCGGCACAAAACATTTTCAATACTCTACCGAAACTTTCCGAAATTGACAAGAACGAAGTCCTAAGGTAGTATTTTAGCAGAACAGGAAACATTGATGAAAATACAAGCGCACTCGAGGTGGGAAAGGATATGATGAGAGCTCTGCGTAAGAATCTGGATATCATTCTAATCATCGTTGTCGTTGCTTTTGCTGTCACCATTTATTACGGATATGGTTCGTATCGCCGCTCCGGCCGTTCTCAACAAGCCGTAGCCGCCACCGTGAACAACACGGCCATTACCTTTTACGATTTAGATCAGGCCTTCCGCAACCTCCTTTCCCGCTACGATTCGAAAACGCTGAGCCAGTTCGATGAAAAAATGTTCGACTTCTTACGTCGCCTCACCTTAGAAAACCTGATCAACAACGAGCTCCTCTACCAGGAAGCAAAGTCAAGACGAATCAAGGTTTCCGACCAGGAAATCAAAAATGAACTGGATCGCTTGAAATCAAGTTTCCCTTCGGAAAAAGAATTCCGTAGTTTCCTGGAATATGAACGAGTAACCCTTCGAGATCTGCAGGAATCACTGCGGAGGGAACTCATGGTGCAGAAATTGACCGATAGCCTCACTGCCGGGATCGAAATTCCCGAAGAAGAAATCAAGAAATATTACGACGAACACCGTAACCTTTTCTCTACTCCTGCACAATACCACCTTGCTCAGATTGTGCTTCCCAGCCAGGAAGAAGCTGAAAAAGCGTTAAAGCGCCTCTACTTAGGAGAAGATTTTGCCGCGGTAGCCAAAGAAGTTTCCTTCGATGCTTCATCAGCAAAACAGGGTGGAGACATGGGATGGGTCTCGGAAACGCAGCTTCCCGAAGAAGCGAAAGAAGCAATTCAGAAAATTCGGGATAATCCCAAAGCAGTGACTTCGATTGTATCCAGAAACAATCTGTTTTATATTTACAAAGTCTTGGAGTGGAAACCCCAGGAAGAGAAAGCCTACGAGGAGGTTAAAGAGGACATCAAGAAATCGTTGCTCACCGAACAAAAGAACGTAAAAACCGACCATCTTTTAGCCGAACTCAGACAGAAGAGTAAGATCAGCATTTCCGAACTCCTTCAGCCGGAATCCAGCGCTTCACCCTCTCCAGAGGTAAGCCCTGTTCCTTCGCCTCAAGATCAGGAATGAGAAACCAAATGTAGGTTGTGGAAAAGGATGAAAAGGTTTTTGGGTTTCCTCTGTGCCGTCATCCTCATCACCGTTTCGGGCGTTTTTCTCTTTGCTTTTTCTCTTACCCGTACCTATTCTTTCTCTCTTCTGGGTCAACAATTCTCCAACCTCAGTCGAAGCGATTTACTGCCACTCCTTGAAATCATGGAAAGAAAATGGCAGGAAGAACCATTTACCCTCCAGGTTGGGGAACAATCGTTTCTCCTCGATAAAAGGAAACTGGGAATCACCTGGAACCACACCCACATCCGCAATGCCATCCTCAGCGGTCAACAGGAGGTACCACTTTCTCTTTCTTTCAACAAAGAAGTGATCCGAAGACTATTGCAGGAAATCGCTCAAAATTGTGTGCTACCACCGCAAAATGCTGCCTTCAAAGACCAGCGATTCATCCGCTCTCGGGAAGGAAGAGTATTAAGTGTCGAAAAGAGCTTTGCCGAACTCAAAGAAAAGCTGGAAAAGGGGATGGAGCATGTGGAGCTCACCCAATTTGATACCATTCCACCCCAGCATGACACTGCTTCGCTCCTTGCCGCAAAGGGATTTCCCCACCTTCTGGCCCGTTATGAAACTTCACTGAAAGATCGAGATGAGGATGTGATTTTCAATATTAATAAGGCAGCCGCAACCCTCGACGGCGTCATCGTGGAAAAGGGGGTAACTTTCTCTTTCAACCAGGTGGTGGGCAAGGCAGACCAGGAAGATGGATACCGCAAAACCCAGATTGTGGTGAACGGAAAGCTGGTCCCCGGATACGGCGGAGGGGTTTGCCAGGTTTCCACCACGCTTTACAATGCTTTGCTCCATACCGAAGCAGAAATTCTGGAACGGCACCCCCATTCCGGATACTCACCAACCACCTCCTATGTCCCTCCTGGAAGAGACGCTGCGGTAAGTTATGGGACCAAAGACCTGCGTTTCAAGTTCCCCGACCAGACGGTGGTCATCTTTACCTATACCGTTTCCAACCAGTTAATATGCGAAATCTGGGGTGAAAAAGAGAACAAAAACCAAACCGAGATCAAAGTCAACATTGTCTCGCTAAACCAAGAGGGAGAAAGCGATGGTCTCCTTACCGTAAAAACCACCGTTATCCGAAATGGGGAAACGGTGTACCGCTTTCGGGATACCTACCTTGTTCCCTGGGATTTTGCCAAAAGCCTGGATGAAACTCAGTTCTGATTCTGAATGACCTCAAGCATAACCAGAATATTCTCGCAGGGAATATCCCTGGGGAGGGCATGCGACGGTGCAGCAATGTAGCCCCCACCCTCACCAAGTTCCTGTGAGATTTTCTTGACTTCCTGTCGTACTTCTTCTCTGGTTCCAAACGGCAAAAGACGTTGAATACTGATACCACCCCAGAAAGAGAGTTTTCCATGGTAAGCCTTTTTGAGTCCAAAGATATTCATGACTTCTGGCTGAAATGGGTTAAACACGTCAAGTCCAATTTCCACAAGATCCGGGAAAATTTCTTCTACTTTCCCACAACAATGCAAGAAGGCTTTTTTGCTTTTCTTCTTAACCAGGGCAATCATCTCGGCCATGCGGGGTTTGATGAATTTCCGCCACCATTTGGCTCCCATGATGAGGCCTTTCTGCCATCCCCAATCATCCCCAAAATGAACCCCATCAAGGCCCATTTCCAACGCTTTATCAATCACTCTCAGATTAAACGCAGTAATGTGATCGAGAAGGTCTTCCACAAAATCAGGATTCATAATAAAATCACTCAAAAGCGCTTCCATGCCCCGCAAACTCCAGGCGCGCTCGAAAAGGGTGTAGGTCTGACGAAGAAGCTTGAACCGGTGCTGGTGTTCTTCAACAAACGGCCGAATGGGGAGAAACCTTTTAGGATCATCCGGATCGGGAAAACGATATCCAGAAAGAGAAGGATGCGGTAGAACCGGTTCCGGGTTACCAATATCCGGGTCAATGGTCCGGTTCCAGACCACTCCCCATTCGTCCCTGATGAAACCCGGAGCCACTTCCTGAAACGCCCCCGGGGCAATGGCTTTCACAAAAGCCAGATGATTCCCCAGTTTTTTCTCAAACTCGAGATCTCCCAGGTACTCAGCCATCTTGAGACGCGCAGGAATAGTAAAATCAATATGGTAGGGGACGAAATCCGTTTTTTGAAAATCGAGGGTTTTCAAAATTCTCTCGCGCGCCTCCAAGATAACTCTCCCTTACTGATCCTTGGAAATGATCTCAATGTCAACCGTGGGCTTTTCTTTATAAATCTTACCCAGATTGAATTCCTGAGTCCAGACCTTCCCATCGACCTTACCCTCCACGTAGCTCAAGATTTCTCCAGGCATATAGGCCTTGAGAACAAGAGTAATTGAATTCAGGAAGGGTTTGGCTTTCGATGCTCCCATTTTGTTGAGCGCCGTCTCCAGCTCTTCTCCCCGGAGGTTCGCCCGGAGCACCACGAGATCCTGATCCTTGGTAAGTTCAGCCGAACTCCCCAGAAACTGCTGAGTGAACGCACGGGCCTTTTCCTGATCTTCGAAACTCCACACCCAGGCCACAATGTAGGGTGGCGCATCCTGTTTGGTCTGAACTTCCACAAATTTCTGCTCTTCAGGAGGAAGCTTTTTATATTCATTGACTGCCACATTTCTCAACTGACCAAAGACGGTATAATCGTTCACGAGTACAGCAATCCGAGCCTTAGGGATGGTGGCATCACCGTTCACTCTGATGGCAAGTTCCACCTGGGCACACCCGCTTAAAAGAAAAAGAACAAGCACAAAAAGCCCCACAACCATGTACTTTGTTTTCATCGATCGGCGCCTCCTGGAATATCTTTTTTCCAACCTGGTTCATTTTACCATAAAGAACGAG
>JABUEZ010000258.1 GCA_013314795.1 Candidatus Profundicultor aquiphilus
TGGAGTACCGGGATGCCTATACCTTCCTGGGCGACCTGCGGGGGAAAATCGTGGTTACCCCTGCAGAGGGGTTGCGGGACATTGCCGACTTTGAACTCGATTGCTCGCTGCTCCTTCAGTTCCTCCGGGAGAGGAAGGAGAAAATTGCCCGGGTGCTTATCCTCGAGGACCCGGAACTCAAGGTGAAAAATGGACCCCTGGGGGAGGCCTTGCAGAAAGCGCTGGGTGAAGCAGTTCCCGAGGCCACCTCACTTTAGGCGGGTGATTCCCGATGGAAGTCCTGGTGTTTGATATCTCTGGAAAAATGGCCCATTTCCGGCAGTACTACACCAACTCTTCGTCGCTTTCCTATTTTTTCCCTCCGCGCACTGTCCTCACCGGGATGGTGGCGGGGATGATGGGCTTACCCCGGGATTCCTACTACGACCTCTTTGCGGAAGATGCCATGCGGGTGGGGCTGGCCATCCGTTCGCCCCTGCGGAAGAAAATGCAGACCCTGAACTACGTATGGGCGGAGAAACCCTCTCAGCTTAACCTGAGCGCCGGACAACACACCCAGGTACCGGTGGAGCTGGTGTTGCCCCGGGATTATGGGGATCTCATCGTGTACCGGGTGTTCCTCTGGCATGGAAACGGTGACGTATTTTCCCGGATGAAAGCAATCATTGGTGAGGAAAAGGTCCATTTTCCGCCTTACCTTGGTATCAGTGAGTGCCTGGCCACGATGCATTTCGTGGGACTGGCTGAGGCCGAGGAGGAGGAATTCGCCGGCGAGGTCGAGGTGAGTTCGGTAGTGGGGGTGGAGTACCTGAAAAAAAATGGCTGTTTTCCCGTTCCTCGGGAGGGGGCGTTCTACGTCAAGGAACTCATGCCCTTTTCCTTTGACGCTGAGAGACGTTTCCGCCAATCCCCCGGGAATTTGTGGGGGAGATAAAAACGGGAAGAGTGCCTCTCCGGGGAAGGGGAAAGGTGTACCGGGTGAGTGGCTCCTCTTTTCTGGAGCGAATTGTGTTCATGGAGGATTGAGATGTACTGCTCCCATCCCGAGATACCCCTTAAAAAGCACCTGGAGGAAGTGGGAAAACGCTGCAGAGAGTTCTTCTTTTTCGACCAGGTGGGAGAACTGGAGGAATTGGCCCACACCGTGGGGCTCGTGCATGATTTTGGCAAGTACACCACCTATTTCCAGGACCGGTTGCTGGGACGGAAAGACTGGGGAAAGTTATCCGATCACGCCCTTCTTTCAGCCCTCTATGGGGCTTTGGTGGTGGAAAAATCGGGGAAGGGAAAGGAAATGGAAGGGGTGGGAGAATTCCTGCCCCTTCTTGCTTTTTTCGTGGTCTTTCACCACCACGTGGATTTGCGATCTTTAGCACATGTGGAAGAACGCCTTCGGGAAGATGGCGACTACCGGGAAATCATCCGCAAACAGGTTGCCGACCTCAAGGGCCATGCCGCGATCATCGACCGGGATTTGAGGGAACTCCATCTTCCGGCCGTGGAAGAGTTTGCCGAAAGGGTTGAGGAAGTTATGTTTTCCCTGCGGAAGGCCAAATACCGGCTGGAGAATAAACTCGGTGAGGAGGAAAAATCCCGGGCGGCCCTTCTTACCCTGAGCCTTTTTTCGGCCCTGGTGGATGCCGATAAAAAGTCGGCCGGAGGAGTGGAGGAGATCCAAAGGCGGTCTTTGCCTTCATCTCTGGTGGAAAGGTACAAGACAAAGAGACTAAAGGGAAATTCCGCTTCCGGCTCAATCGATACCCTCCGGGAGGAAATCTTTCGGCGGGTTACTGGCCGGGTAGCGGCTTTGGACCTTCACAAGGATCGCCTACTTACCCTCACTGCGCCCACCGGTTCGGGCAAAACCCTCACCGGCTTTGCCCTGGCGCTTAAATTGCGGGAGCGGGTTGAAAAGGAGCTCCATTATCTTCCCCGGATTGTGTATTCCCTTCCCTTTATTTCCATCATTGACCAGAATTTCCATGTCTTAATCGAAGTTCTGGCTCAAATTGAGGATTTCGAAGGGAATAGCTCCGCTTACATCCTGGGGCACCACCACCTGTCGGACCTGCGCTACGAAGAGGGTGACGAAGAAAAAGAACCCGATATGGCCCTCTCGTTGATCGAATCGTGGGAGTCGGAGGTGATCGTCACCACCTTTGTGCAGTTGCTCCACTCGGTGGTGGGATTCAAAAACCGCTTTCTGCGCAAGTACCATAACCTGGCCCGGAGCATCATCATCCTGGACGAGGTGCAGAATGTCCCGGCAGAGTACTGGCCACTTTTGCGAAAGATGTTTACCCTGATGGCCAGGTACCTGGGATGTTTCATCATCCTTTCCACCGCCACCAGGCCCCTCATTTTTGAGGAAGGGGAAGCTTTAGAACTTCTGGAGGAAAAAGAAACCTACTTTCGCTCGCTTCGTCGGGTAACGCTCCGTCCTCGGCTCAAAGAACCCCAGAGCGTGGAGGAGCTGGTGCAGTGGTTTACCGATACCCTTTACGACCCTTCAAAATCCTATCTTCTGGTGCTCAACACCATCCGTTCCTCCATTGCACTCTATGAGGGCTTGAAAGAGCGGGGTATCCCCGGATTGCATTACCTTTCGGCGAATCTTGTCTCGGTAGACAAACTCAGCCGGATTAAGGAAGTGAAGGAGGCCCTAGAAGCGGGACAAAAACCAGTCCTTGTTTCCACCCAGGTGGTGGAAGCCGGGGTGGACCTTGACTTTGACTGCACCGTGAGGGATATCGGTCCCCTTGATTCCATCATCCAGGTGGCTGGTCGGTGCAATCGCAATTTCCGCAAAGGTCGCGGTGGAGGCGAGATCTGGGTGGTTTCCCTGGAAGACGAGCACCGCAAAACCTACGCATCGTACGTCTACA
>JABUEZ010000259.1 GCA_013314795.1 Candidatus Profundicultor aquiphilus
CCCCGGATGACGTGGGTAATTTCCATCAAGGCGTCATCCACCACACAGGCAAAGTTATAGGTGGGCATCCCGTCGGACTTCATGATGACAAAGTCGTCCAGTTCCCGGTTTTGAAAGGCCACTTCCCCCCGGAGCATGTCCTGGAAGGTGGTTTCCCCCTCGGGGATGAAGAAGCGCAGTACCGGTTTACGCCCCTCCTCTTCCAGTTTCCTTTTTTCAGCCTCAGGAAGGTGGTAACACTTCCGGTCGTAACGCCAGCTCTGGCCCTTTTTCATGGTTTCCTCCCGGCGCGCTTCCAGTTCCTCAGGGGTACAGTAGCACCGGTAGGCAAGACCAGCCTGCAAGAGTTTTTCGGCATATTCCCGGTAGAGGGGTAACCGTTCGCTCTGGAAATAGGGGCCATATGAACCACCCACCCGGGGTCCTTCGTCCCAGTGAAGGCCCAGCCATTCCAGGCTTTCCAAAATCACCTCTACCGATTCTTCGGTGGAGCGCACCACATCGGTATCCTCGATGCGGAGGATAAAGGTCCCCTTCATTTTTCGGGCAAAAGCCCAGTTAAAGAGTGCCGTCCGCGCCCCTCCCAGGTGTAAAAACCCGGTGGGACTGGGGGCAAACCGCACACGCACCTTATCCATTCTTTTTCACTCCTTCTTTCGGAACCACAAAGATTCCCTTTCCCTCGGCGACCACTTCCCCATTCTGAATTACCTCTCCCTGTGCTTCGATGCGACGCCCTTTCTTTTCCACCACCCGACCCCGCAGGGTAACAGGTTCTCCGGTGCGACAGGGACGGAGGTATTTCACTTCCAGGGTTCCGGTCACAGGGATTTCCCCGGTGGCCTTGACGGCATGGGACATGATTTCATCAAGGAGTGCCGCCACCATCCCCCCATGAACCACCCCGTCAAAGCCCTGGTAGTACCAGGGCACCGCAGTTTCGGTTACCGTATCGCTTCCTTCCTGGCGAAAACGGAGCTGAAAACCATGGGGATTCACGTTTCCACAGAGCCAGCACCGACTGTTATCCACAAAAGCCATTTTACATCGACTCCTTCTCTTGAATTTCAGAAAGAAACACAAATTCTACATCCGGATCCGGAAAATTGTTCAGAAAATCTACCAGCGCCCGGTAGGTTGCTTCCCGAGGGTGCCCGATAGCAATGGCATAGCCTTTCTTTCTCGCTACCTGAATGGTGGCACGAAGTTGATTTTTCACGTACTCCACCGAAGGATAGGTATCGAGGAACACATCCCGCTGGAAGGCCCGGATGCCGCTTTCCCGAGCAACCCGGAAGGCCACCGACCTTGAAGCGGTGAGGCTATCCAGAAAATAGAGGTTGCGATCTTTCACGAACCCGAAAAAGGTTTTCATGAGTTCGGGGCTGGAAGTGGCCCGGGAACCCTTGTGGTTATTGATTCCTTTGGCACCGGGGATTTCGCTACAGGCCCGGTCCAGGAGTTCTTTGACTTTTTCTGCCGAAGCCTCCACCCGGAGGAGAAATCCCTCCCGGGAGTTTTGACTCCCATCCACGGCCTCCATGGGAAAGTGGATGAGGATTTCCTTACCCTTTTCCTTAGCCAGCTGGGCCACCCTCCCGGTATGGGGGAGGTTGGGAAGCACCGCCACGTTGAGTTTCACCGGAAGGTCGAGTATCTTTTCGTCCATACGCACATTATACCCCAGGTCGTCGATCACGATGGCCACCTGAAAACGGGGCTTTATCTTTAGCCGGAGGAAAAAGAAGGGGTGTTCTCCGAAAAAGAGGGTATACATTTCATCCCGCCCTTCAACCTTCCTCTCCCCCCGGAAACCAAGATAGGGAAGGAGTTTGAAGAAGTTCTCCATCCCATCGGCAAAGCTCCGACGGGTTCCTTCGTCGGCAAAAATTGCCTGAGCCCGCCACACCCCCTGCGCTCCTTCTGGGGGGGTGGCCTCCACCTTGAGGGCCCGCAGATGCAGTTCCTGCAAGACCACCGTGGCGCACAGGCGATCTAACCCCCGGGAAAAGACCTGGGCTAAAGCCAGATGTGACGGCGGAACATTCCCCTCCCGGAGACCCTCCCAGAAAAAGTACACCCCCAGCGCGATGAGGGATAATAAAATCCAGAATGTAATTCTACGAAGCCACTTCATCGCTACCTAAAAGGACCTTCAGTTCCTCGACCGCCCGCTCGATCTGTTTTTCCTCTTCCTTCACTTCCACATCTGGCGGAAGGCCCACCTTATCCACCGGGGTTCCATCGGCAAGGTAGTATTTGGAAACGGTGAAAATCACTCCACCGCCGTGGGAAAGAGGGAAGATTTCCTGTACCACACCCTTACCAAAGGTGTTTTCCCCAATGAGTTTTACCCGGAGGGCCATGCGCAGTATCCCGGCCATGATTTCAGCACCGCTTGCCGTTCCCTTATTGATGAGCACCACCAGGGGCTTATCCCACAGGGGGCTCACGAAGTTCTTCACCACTTCCCTTTTCCCTTCCCGATCCTCGATAAAGAGGAGATCCCGGTTCTGGGGCACAAAAATGCCCGAACAGAGCAGCGCCGAAGGAAGGAGTCCTCCAGGGTTATCGCGCAAATCGATGACTAAACCTTTGACACCGCTATCCTGGAGGGCAAAGATGGCGTCCCGCAGTTCGTTGAACGTTTTCCCGTGAAACTCGGAAATCCGCACCACCCCTATTCCATCGGGACGGACCTCGTACTCCACGCTCTGGATGGAAATGATATCCCGGACGATTTCCACTGTAAAGTTCTGTTCCTGCCCCTCTCGCTGGATTTCCAGCACCACTTTGGTTCCCTTCTCTCCCCGCATTTTCTTTACCGCCCGGTCCAGAGAAATACCCGCCGTCGACTCCCCGTCGATGGCCGTGATCACAT
>JABUEZ010000004.1 GCA_013314795.1 Candidatus Profundicultor aquiphilus
ATCGGTAGCGACCCGCCCGGAGGTAAAGGTTAGCTCCACCAAGTCCAAAGACATCTACCTGACCATCCAGTTCGGCAAGAAGCCTCTTGAACTTCTCTTTATCGCCATCGACGCCAATCCGTTCAATCGAAATCCGATATCCTAAAAGTTCAATCTGGGCCCTGTGATTCCTTCGGGAGGAACCCAGGCTGATGCTCACCACTTTCTTTTCGTTCATCACGCTCATCCTCGATTCTTTGAAAGGTCAAAAAACCCTCCATGAGCGCTCCCGGTTCGAGAGCAATATTTTTGACCAACACACAGCCTCCAATCCGGGACGCTTTTCGACAAATCATCCTCTGGACCCTCAAAAAACCGCTGACATCTCCCCACACTTCCAGTTCCTGCACTTCCACAGAACCAGCCACTCTACCACCCTTGGTTATGAGAAGCTGGGGACAACGAATGGAACCGACAAACTCCCCTTCCACGATGAGGAGTCCCGGTGTCTCTAACTGGCCATTGGCTCTGGCATTACTTCCAATGACGGCAACTTCCTCCTGATTATGGTTCGTTGAGTTCATGGATGATCCGTAACCCCTCCAGAGTCAACACCGGGTTAAAAATATCAATGAAATCACAATACTTCTGTAAGAAAATGCCCCATCCCCCTGTCCCGATTACCCGCGCCTCCTGTGAAAATTCTTCCTTCATCTTCCGCACAATTTCTCTCCCCAGACCAATATACCCGAAAAAGATCCCGGCATGCATGGCTTCCACCGTAGTTCTCCCGATGCACCGTTCCGAAACTTCCACATCGATCCGAGGGAGCTTTGCCGTCTTTTCATAGAGGGCTTCCAAGGCAATTCCAATCCCCGGAGCAATGGCTCCTCCCAGATATTCCCTTCGACGAGTCACCGCACAAAAAGTGGTGGCCGTTCCAAAGTCAACGATGATTAAATCTCCCCCGTAGAGACATGATGCTGCCACCGCGTTGACAATGCGATCCGCCCCCACTTCCTTGGCCTCAGCCCGCACCGCAAGTCCCGTTTTTACCCCCGGACCAACCACAAGATACGGCAATGCCCAGCCAAAGCGGAAAAGATATTCCAAGGCATTCGCTACCGGTGGTACCACACACGATAATACCGCTCGCTCCAGGGTCTTTTGTTTTATCCCTGCCTGAGCAAGGAGCGACCCCATCATGAGTCCCCATTCATCAGGAGTTCGGCGTGAAGACGTCGAAATCCGCCAATGCTGGCACAAATCCCGACCTTCATAGACCCCAAAAGTGGTATGAGTATTTCCGACATCGACCGCGAGAATACTAATCGACCTTCACCTTCCTCAACACAATCCGGACAATCGGTAAAACCACAATTCCAGAAATCAAAAGCTCCAGAATACCGTTAACCAGAAAAATAGGAAGCACCTGCTCCCAGGTAAAATACTTCATCAACACCATTAATCCCAGGACCCCTGCGGTATTGGTTGCCGTCCCTCCGAGACTCCCAACCACGACACCCAGATTCCCTTTCCCCAGAATTTTCCACAAAAAATACGCAACCACCCCGATAAAAATCCGGGGCAGGAAACAGGCCACCAGGTTCCCCAGAAAAAGATGCATGGTGAAAAAAGCCAGCACGCACCCCACCAGGGCACCCACCAAAGGACCACCTACGATCCCTCCTATTATAGCAGGAATATGCATGGTTGTCGCATAAGTGGAAAGATTCGGCACCGGGATGAGTCCCAGAGGAGTCAGAGCAAGGATTCCTGAAACACCACCCAACACACCGGCAAAAACGAATTTCCGCCAGGACGGTTTGACCATAATTCAACACCTCCGTTCCAGTTCCTGAAAGATACCAGACGGAAAATCCATCAGGCTCTTTTTCTCGCTGCTCTTTCGAGTCAGCGGTGCATTCCACAGGTTGGAATATTCGCTACACTGGTCGCCTTAATCACCGAGGAAATCACAGCTCCGGTAACACTACGGTAAATCCCTTCTACAAGAGACAGGTAGTTGATAAGTTTTTTTCTTTTTAAAGAAACCAGAAAAATGACATCTCCGTCGTAGAGCGTAGCAAAAGGACGAATACAGGTTGCCAGAGCCGAGTGCACCACATTGGCAAGCTGTAGCAGCTCTTCCCGAGAAAAATCTACTTCAAAAATTACCACCGTCAGCGTGGTGTTGAAGGGAGAAGGCGAAATGAAATCCATATTCCCCTCTTTCCTTCCAGCCACAAGCTCTCCAGAGGAAGGAGAATAAATATTTCCCAGGGAATTAGTCACCACAAAAGCCCATATCCGGCCTTCCCGGGTTTCCGCTTCGCCCTTCCCAAACCCTCCCTTAACGGCCTTTCCCATACCCTCAATTTTACCCACCGTTGCACCCGTCCCTGCACCAACACTTCCTTCAATAACCGTCCCACAGGCTTTTTCGCAGGCACGATACCCCCACTCCGGTGTCGGGAAGGCCCATTCTCCAACTTCCAGATCATAAATCACCGCCTGCGCCACAATGGGAACAACCCCCCGAGCCGTCTTGAATCCTTTTCCCCGTTCCTGCAGAAATTCAACCACCCCAGAACTGCAGGAAAGGCCCAAAGCACTCCCACCACTCAGAACAATTGCATCCACGCTTTCCACAAGATGCCCTGGGGAAAGAGTTTCCAATTCCCGACTTCCAGGGGCTCCACCACGTATGGAGACCACGGCTCGATTTGGGGTCAAAAAGAGAAACACAGTGCAACCGGTGGCCTTCCTGAAATCCTCGTAATGCCCAATCAGAAATTCCATCACTTCTCAGGAGAGCTTACACCCACAGTAAGGGCAAAGCTTAAAATCAGGAGAAACTTTTTTGCCACACTTGGGGCATACACCAGCTTCCAACTGAGGTTCTTCTTCCGGAGGACAGGCAGCCTTCGCCTTCGCAAACTCTTCCTGCCAGGTCTTCACATCTACCATGCTGTCAAAATAGAGCGTTTGAGGTCTTCCCCATTCATCAACATAATTTACGGTTAAATAGAGGGGTTTACGGCTCAAACGCTGTTAACGGAAAAGACGATTCCCAAAATCGGTACTTTCAAAATCCCTTTCGGAAGTTGACTCGATTGTAGAAATCCTTTGCAGAGGAACCCGAAAAACAACCTTTTCAAAAGGCATGGTGAAACCAAAGATATTTGGACCCTTCTCAAAATTTTCAAACCACAAACTGCGAGACATTAAAAAAAGGAGGCCATCAGTCACCTTCTCGAAGCGGGGATGGCCTCCTAAATACCGTGAAAAACCCGAAAGGACTCGACGCTCTCCGTATTCTTCTTCCTTTGCTCTCCAGAACTCCTCAACCGATATCTGACTTCCTTTTCTCTTAATACCCCACAATACTCCAACCAAAACTAAAATACCCAGAACCAGAGCATATCCCAAAAAGTTCATAGACTATGCTCTCAGGATTTTGATCCGTTATTCGTGGTACTTCCAGAAGTTCCACAGGTTGAACAGCTCGAAGAAGAACAGGTACTGCAACTTGAGCTACTGCTTTTCGAACCCGCACTCCGGTAGTCTGTAGAGTAAAAGCCAGAACCCTTAAAAACAAACCCCACACTTTTACTGATTAGCCGCTTAACTTTTCCTTTGCAAAATGGACACTGTGAAACAGGTTTATCGCTGAAAGATTGAAATTCTTCAAAAACTTTGCCACATTCCAGACACTCGTACTCATAAACCGGCATTGCTGCCACCTCCCCAGGACCAAAGGCCCGGTGAATAGAAACCACCGGGCCCATTCCTATTTATTATATCACTTCTTTAGTATTCCGGTGTCGGTGGAACGGGAGGGGTTTTCTCCTTTTCCGGAATTTCAGTCACCACAGACTCGGTGGTCAGCATTACCGAAGCAACACTGGCCGCGTTCTGCAAAGCAGTACGAACAACCTTAACCGGATCAATAACCCCTGCCTGAATCATATCCACGAATTCACCAGTTAAGGCATTGAAGCCCAGGTTGGGATTGTCAGCGGATTTAATCCGTTCCACAATCACCGAACCTTCTTCGCCAGCGTTTTCGGCAATCATCTTGGCCGGTTCTTCTAGGGCTTTTCTGACGATCAGAGCTCCAACTTTCTCATCACCACTCAGGTTCAGGGCATCGATGGCCGAGACGCAGCGAATCAGTGCTACACCACCACCAGGAACGATTCCTTCTTCCACCGCCGCTCGAGTCGCATGGAGAGCATCTTCAACCCTGGCTTTTTTCTCTTTCATCTCAGCTTCGGTTGCTGCACCAACTCGAATGACCGCCACACCACCGGCGATCTTGGCCAGTCTCTCCTGGAGTTTCTCCCGATCGTAATCCGAAGTGGTTTCCTCGATCTGCTTCTTGATCTGGTTCATTCTGGCTACGATATTCTCGCGTTTCCCGGCACCCTCGACAATGGTGGTATTCTCTTTATCAACAACCACCTTGCGAGCCTGGCCAAGGTCTTCAATGGTGATATTTTCCAGCTTAATACCCAGGTCTTCAGAGATAAACCGACCACCGGTTACAATGGCAATATCCTCAAGCATCGCCTTCCGACGGTCACCAAAACCAGGAGCCTTAACCGCCGCGCAGCTGATGACACCCTTGAGTTTATTCACCACCAGAGTTGCCAGGGCTTCACCCTCCACATCCTCGGCAATGATGAGGATGGGTTTTCCTCTCTGTACTACTTTCTCCAGAATCGGGAGAAGGTCTTTCACCGCCGAGATTTTCTTCTCATAGATAAGGATGTAGGGGTTCTCCAGCACTACTTCCATTCTCTCCGGATCGGTAATGAAGTACGGAGAGAGATATCCCCGATCAAACTGCAACCCTTCCACAACTTCCAAGGTGGTTTCCAAGCCTTTTGCTTCCTCGACCGTGATAACGCCATCCTTCCCAACTTTCTCCATAGCATCGGCGATAATACTACCAATGGATTCGTCGTTGTTCGCAGCAATTGAAGCGACCTGAGCAATTTCCTTACGATCACTGACTTCTTTGCTCATATCCCGCAGCTTCTTGACCACTGCTTCAACGGCCTTATCGATACCCCGCTTGAGGAGTACCGGATTGGATCCGGCCGCAACATTCCGCAGACCTTCCCGGTAAATACTTTCTGCAAGAACCGTAGCCGTGGTGGTTCCGTCACCGGCAACATCACTGGTCTTTGAAGCAACTTCTTTCACCAGCTGTGCACCAACATTTTCGTTGGGATCCGAGAGCTCTATTTCCTTGGCCACGGTTACACCGTCTTTGGTAATGGTTGGGGATCCGAACTTCTTCTCGATAATGACGTTTCTTCCCTTAGGACCGAGGGTTACTTTCACGGCATCGGCCAGGATTTTTACGCCGCGCAAAACAGCCTGCCGCGCTTCTTCTTCAAAGAGAATCTGTTTGGCCATGCTCACTTACCTCCTTTCTCTTTCGAAACCTTAGTCTTCGATAATTCCTAAAATGTCATCTTCACGCATAATGAGATATTCTTCTTCGTCAACCTTAACCTCGGTACCGGCATACTTTCCAAAGAGAACCTTGTCTCCTTCTTTTACTTCCAGAGGCTTGCGATTCCCATTTTCATCGACTTTGCCCGTACCAACAGCCACAACCTTTCCCTGCTGAGGTTTCTCTTTGGCTGTGTCGGGAAGAATAATTCCGCCCTTTCTGACCTCTTCTTCCTCAACTCGTTTTACCAGGATTCGATCTCCCAACGGTTTAATCTTCATGCTTTCTCCACCCCTTTCCTGTTGATTCCATTCCTAACCATGGTCTATTGTAATCAAATTCTCTGCTTTGGCAAGTTAGGACAAAATCAATCAAGGTCAATTTTGCGCCAAAAAGTCAGAAAATTAGCAAGATTATCTGACATTATGTCACAAAGAGGCAAAGAAAAGTCTGACAAAATGACAAAAATAATTCTTACTTTGATTCCTCTTCGATTTCGTACTGCTCCATCTTCCGATAAAGGGTCCTGGGACTGATACCCAGAGTCTGGGCCGTTTTTGTTTTATTAAAACGATGAAACTTGAGTGTTTCCCGAATAAGGAGCTTTTCCACCTCTTCAAGTGGTGTTCCTATTTTTATCTCCAGCACCCCTTCTCGTACAAAGCCCTTGGTAATGTGCTCGGGAATGTCATCCACTGTGAGGATATTACTTTCCGAAAGGATAACCATTCCTTCCAGAGTGTTTCGAAGCTCAATCACATTGCCCGGCCAGTCATAATCGATAAGCGTTTTGAGTGCTTCCTTGGTAATTTTAACCATTTCCCGGCCACTCTCTTCGGCAATCTCCCGCAAAAACTGGTCTACAAGAAAGGGGATATCTTCTTTTCTTTCCCGAAGGGGCGGAATTTCTATCTTGACCGCACTCAAAAAATAATAGAGGTCGCTTCGAAAGGCTCCCCGCGCCACTTCGTCTTCCAGGGGAACCTCAGAGGAAGCGATAACCCTGAGGTTTCCCCCTTTGCGTCCAAAACGATATTCCTCCAGAAACTCCAACATTTCTGTCTGTTGAGAATAGGGAAGCAGGTGAACATCTTCAAAATAGAAAGTCCCTTCCTGAATCTCGCCGAGATTCTGCGACTTCCCTTCTTCAACCAGAATACCATTTCGAAAGAAATTATGCGCCATGGTACCGCAAAGAATCTTGAAAAAGGGTTCTTTCTGGGTAAAAGCGTATTGATGAATAGCCCGAGCTACCATTTCTTTCCCTGTCCCCTGTTCCCCCAAGAGAAGAATGGGACGTTTCACCTGAGAAACCTGGATAATAAAACTGAACAGTCGTTGCATCTTTTCAGAAACTCCCGTGAGACCGGCAAAAGAAAAGCGGTGGACCATTCTTCTTTTCAGGTCCTTGTTCTCTTCAAGGAGTGAAATGCGTTCCTCCGCCCGCCTCATCACCGAGAGAATACGCGAGGGGGTGAAAGGAGGCGAAAGATATTCATAAATTCCTTTGGTGAGGAGCTCTCGGATACGGAATGAGTTTTCCTCCGATCCCATAACGATAATCACAATATCTGGAAAACGCTGACGAGCAAAGGAAAGAAGCTCAAGACTGTTCTCCCGTAAAATTTCTTCCCGAACAAGAACCACATCGATTTCTTCTTTCTCAAGGCAGTTCATAGCCAGCACTCGGTCCCTTATGGCGATTACATAGTACCGTTCCTCACGCAAAATGTTCCCTATTTTTTCTCGTAACAGGGCATCCTCTTCAACAAGAAGAACCTTCCTCATAACCTTACTCACTACAACCTGACGACCACACCACTTTCTGAGGCGGTCCGAGCCGCCAGAGCGAGTTTCAACGCCAGAGTAGCCTGTTCGGGAGTCCCTTTTTCGATGGGCTTCCCTTCCTTTATACAATCAAAGAAGTACTGGAGCTCACAGCAATAAGGATCTTCCGAAGAAACTTCGATGGTCTTTCTTCCTTCCCCATTCCGATAGAGGATAATGGGGTTAATCTGACCTCTCTCTTCGATATTCACTCCCGCCCTGAAGGTCCACTCGAGGACCCCTTGCTCACCTAAAATTCTGTACCCGCAGGTAAAAGGAAAATCCCCTTTCATCATCCACCCTCCCTGGATACTGGCCACTGCCCCATCCTCATATCGCACCTCGGTAAAAATATGATCCAAGGATCCCGCTACCGAGCGCACACCCCAGGCAAACACTTCTTTGGGACTTCCCAGAATCCAGTTGACATAATCACAATCGTGGATGTGGAGATCCAGCGCGGCACCACCACTCAAATCTGGCTTGAGAATCCAGCTATCAACTGACCAGGTTGGAGACACCGAAAGACGAAAAGCTTCCACCGCCAGAATTTTACCAATAGCACCCTCTTGAAGAAGTTCTTTCGCCTTGACATACTCCCCCCAAAAGCGAAGAACATGTCCTACCATAAACTTTACACCATTCCGACGACACACATCCTGCATGGTGGCTGCATCATCAATGGTGAGAGCAATAGGCTTCTCACAAAAAACGTGTTTTCCCGCATTAGCGGCCATTTCCACATACTCCCGATGAAGAAAGGTGGGAAGACAGATGTCCACGATATCAACATTCTCATTTCTAAGAAGGTTGCTCAGAGAATCGTAATGCGCAATCCCGTACTTTTCCTGAAAAGCCCTGGCCTTTTCAGGATTCGTCTCAAAGAAAACACTCACTTCAGCACCATCCACCTTCTTCCAGGCCTCCATGTGGACTGAAGCAATAAACCCAGCTCCCAACAGAGCAATTTTATACACTTTCCTGCCCCCTTTTCACCCCATAATTTCTCGAACCCGCTGAACGTATTTCTCATATTCGCAACGGGGTCGAGGATCAAAGGCATAATAAATTTCCATCACTTTTCCATCCCCAACCTTTCGTTCTTTCCTCTGTTTGATTAGCCCGGATACAATCTGAGCCTGAGTCCTGAACTCTTCCATCGCTTTCTGAATCCGTGTTTCTGCCTCTTCCGGTGCCACCAGGGCCCGGTTAGCCCGGATAGAGGCATCATCCCCACAGAGCATCGCATCTTCAGGATCAAAATCGCTCCACACTGCATACTGAAGGACGGAACGAACAGGCGACGGCTCACCCCAATCCACCATCACCGGATCTCCAGCCTGTGGCGCATCAAAGGCGCCCACCATAAAAGCTGCCAGGTGATCCAGGTGTTCCCGGTATCCATTGGGAAGCAGAACCCGGGTAATTTTTAAACGACGCAAAAGAGGAAGAATTTTTCGTAGCGTCCCTTCTCCTTGTTCCAGTCTCCAGCCAATGAAGGGCCAGAGGCTATAATCATCATAGTCCAGGCGATGAACGTGGACTGAATCAATACCCAGCACCTCATAGGCTCGTAGTGTCTCTCTAGCTCGCAGAGCAGTAATAATGTGTTTTTGCTCAATCACACTGTACCCACCAGAGCCGTTGCAAAAAATCACCACGTGCACCTCTCCCCCAAAAAAAGGAATGGCCTGGAGGAGATATCCCGGACCCAGAATCCCATCGTCGTCGTGTGGAGAAAAAATAGCCACTCGCTCGTCGTTTTCCTGCCAGCCCGGGAAAAGAACACTAATATCCCCACTCACTTCTTTTTTTCTCAAATCCAGGAAAGTAAAATCCGTTCTCTGCAATCTCTATCCCTCCTACCTTTTTCGCTTTCCCCAAAGTAAGTGTAACATGCCCATCAAGACATTGCAAAAACATCCCAGAATAAACGCTACTTTGAAAATCAGGAAATAAAACCCCTACCTCAGGGTTTCGAAAGGATATAATACGAAAGAGGTGAAGAAAATGAAAACAGTCATGCTCTATGCCCTGAGCACCTGTCCTTTCTGCAAAATGGCCAAGAAATTCTTTGAAACTCGCAACATTCCCTTCAATCACGTGGACGTGGACCTTTTGGAACCAGAGGAAAAAGAAAAAACAGTACAAAAAGTGCAGGAAATATCCGGTCGAAGGGCTTTCCCGGTCATCGTCATCGGGGAAACAGTCATCGTTGGCTACGATGAACTGCGTATTAAAGAAGCTTTGAAGGAGTGATCGTGATGGAAAAGATTCTCTGCCCAGTTTGTCAGGTTGCTTTTACCCTTAAAGAAGAAAGGGAAGAAGGGAAACATGTCACGTGCCCAGTGTGCGGTGCGGTGCTTTCCCTTCACAAAGAAGGTGATTCCTGGGTACTCCATCGCCCTCTTCACCTCACCCCGGAAGAGGAAATTCGTCAGCGAATTGAAAATTTCGCTCGCTTTCGGGGATACCATTTTAACGAAATGAAAGAACCGCTGGTGGCAGGACTCCTGAAAAAATATGAGCGTTACGGTGATTTTTACTGCCCATGCAAAATCGATAATATTCCGGAAAATGTCTGCCCATGCCTTGAAACACGCAGTGGCAGTGTAGAAAAGGACGGTCGGTGCCACTGTGGACTATTCTGGAAGTAAAACAGTGATCATTTTCCAGTCTAAATATGGAAGTACCAGACGGTATGCCCAGTGGCTCGCAGAAATGACCAAAGGAGATGTCTTTTCTATCAACGATTTCGATGGAGTCAGGCTAAAGCATTATCAAACCGTTATTTTTGGTTCCTCCACTCACATGGGAAAAATCAAATCCATCGATTTCATCAAAAGATACTGGTCAATCTTGCAGGACAAAACTGTGATTGTCTTTGCCACAAGTGGCACTCCATCTGTAGGTTCCAAAGAGAAAGAAATCATCGAAAAGAACCTTCCCCATGCAGCAAGGGGACGCGTAGTCTGCTTCCCCCTACCCGGAGCTTACTCATACCACCAGTTAGACTGGAAAGATAAATTGCTCATGAACGGACCAAGGTGGAAACTGCTTTTCCAATGGTACTTCACAAAAGATCCTGAAGCTTTTAAAAATCTTCGAAATTTTTACATTCCCCAGGACTGGACAAACAAAGACGCTTTGAAACCTCTTCTCACATTTTTGAATACAAAAAGAAAAGAGTGAAGAGATCCCAAAGCCTCGAGGACTCTTCACCCTTTTCTTCTATGCCATCGAAATGGTTACGTTATCGGCCACACCCCCAAGGAGCGTATAGGTACCCGGTAAGGTCTGCAAAATTGAGGCGGGAACGAGGGTATTGACTCTCCCATGCGCGGCCAGGCGAGCGATAAAACGTTGCCAGCTTACCCCTCCCCCAATGTACCCATCCAGCCAGAAACTCCGGTCCTTGGCCTGAACAATCTGAGCAGGGCCGATGGTGTTTGCCTTGGGAGGCACCCAGGACCAGTCCCCGCTGAAAGAGTGAAGCGCGTTCTGCATTATGGTCATGGGATGAAGCTCAACAAGACGCGGCCCAGCCTGTTTGAATGCTTCCAGATCGTCACCAAATTCAAATCCAAGATGTGCTTCCCAGAAAGCAATATGTCCACACCATCCTACCCCACCATAACAGCAATCTGCTCCACCCAAATCGGCAATCATGGCTGCATAATCCTTCAAAGCCTCCTTAGTGGGAAAATGGATATTTTTCTCCGGAGGCCGAAGGTGAGGATAAATGCGACCAAAAAAGTTATCCCACATGGCCTTCTGGAAAGAACCTGGCCAGTCAATGGGAGCAGTGTTTCCGTCTTCATCAGCGTACTCATCCATATTGAAAGTATGAACGTGATCCATGGGAATACCGAGCCTGTTGATCATCTCCGCTGCCAGGAAGTACTGCGGTACCGGACCCACTGGCAAAATCAAAACGAGTTTTTCTCCCTTATCACGAGCTTTTACAATTCTTTCTACAATATCCAGAGCAAACTGAAAATAAAATTCGTCCTTTTCCTCGATAATCCGGATTCGAAACTCAGGGTTATGGTGCTTGGTAAGGTCTTCCTTTTTAATTTGTCTTACCCGCTCGCACTCTGCCTTATCCTGGAAAGGAATAAATTTCGCTAATCCATAATCAAACCCCATCTGTACATCCCCCTTCGAAAGTGGTCCCTCTCATTATAGCGAACCAGGAACATTCCCAAAAGATGTGTTCCCCCCTATCTTTCAGCAATCACCAGCATTTCAAAGTCATGAACGGTAAGCGTATTTTCTCGAGAAAAGGCCCCCAGCCTGGCTCCATAGATGTCAATTTTGCCATATCCCAGTACTTTCAAGAACCACGTAATCTCGCTGGGAATATAGTATCTCTCGCTATACTCAATTTGCTTGATATTCCCATCATCATCTTCTACCGTCATGGTACCCCGGGCCCGAAAGGTCATCAAATCAAAATGTACCTGGTACGGGACACTGACACCACCAGTAGACTGATAAAACTCGGTCAAAGAATGGTGGAGGGGAAATAAACCGTTCAGAGTGGTGAAAATAAACTTTGCTTTGGCTTTCAACGCCCGAGTCACACTCTTCAAGATTTCAAAATTCATCTCGTCCGTCTCCATCAGCGGAAATCCACCCTCACAGAGCATAATGGCAACGTCAAACTCTCCGACAAATGGCAAATTTCTGGCATCACACTTGAGAAAACGCACCGCTACACCAAGGTTAGTAGCTTTCACCTTAGCTCTTGCAAGTTGCGATTCTGAAAGATCAATACCCGTGACAGAATAGCCCCGCCTACTCAATTCTATGGCATGCCTTCCAGTACCACATCCGACATCCAGTATCTTTAGATTTTTGTCATAGTTCAGTTCCTTTTCGATAAAATCGCACTCCCCCACAGTTCCCTGGGTATAAACCTCATCATCGTATTTCCGCCCGTAATTTTCGAAAAGTTCCTCATACCATTGCTTTTGACCCATAATTCCTCCTTTTACACTGCAAAAGAATAGGTGCCACCACTTTCGGCAACCTTCCTGTACTATGAACACAAATAAAGTTCAAGAAAGGTTCCCTGTCCCTTCTTAATAACTCCAGCATCGCCAGTATATCACACATAGAATCCAGGATTCTCATCGCTCACCGATACCGGCAAACACACATCATACCTTGATAAGCCCGGGTAAATGTGCTAATATGTATTCCGCCCGTGGGTCCATAGCTCAGCGGTAGAGCAGCCGGCTCATAACCGGTCGGTCCCTGGTTCGAATCCGGGTGGACCCACCATCCTGATACGGCGGGAGCACACGGTATGGAAACCTTGGAAAGAGTGCTGGATTTTCTGGAAAATCTGTTCCCCGCTTCTTTTGCTCTTCCTGATGACCGATTTGGTCTTCAGGTTAAAGCCTGTGAAACGGTGCAAAACATCGCGGTCGATTTAGAGCTAACTCCGGAACTCTTAACTTGGGCAATTGCTGAAAAGGTAGACCTCCTGTACCTTCATCATCCTCCAATCTGGACACCGTTTTCTCTCTTTTCTCAGGATGATCCATACTTTGTCATGCTTTACAAGCTCTACCACCATGGCATTTCTGTAATCGCCCACCATACGAATCTTGACAGCGCTCCCGAGGGCCTTGCCGAACAGTGGATCAAGCTTCTCGCTCTGGAAGGCGAGAAAAAACCAATTCTCCCACGCTCGATTCCTAAGTTTAAAATCGTCACCTTTGTGCCTCCCACCCACCTGGAAAAAGTTTCACAGGCAATTTTCTCCACCGGCGCAGGAACCATCGGTAACTACAAAGGATGTAGTTTCCATGTTCTCGGAACAGGGACTTTCATCCCCCAGGAAAGCGCTCAACCTTTTGTAGGAACGGTAGGTCAATTCGAAAAGGTTTCCGAAATGCGCTTAGAGGTGGAAGTACCAGCCGACCTTCTGAATCAGACAGTGGAGCAAATCCTTTCTACACATCCCTATGAAGAGCCGGTCATCGACGTTTATCCTTTGAAGGGATCACCATGGAGTTCTACCGGATTGGGAAGAATCATCAAACTATCTCATCCTCTTGAAAAACAGGAACTAAAAAGAAAGGTCGAGAGGGTTTTCTCAGAACCATGCACCCTGTACTCTTCCAGTAATAATGTGTCCTCTGTGTACCAAACTATTGCCTTCTGCCCGGGGAGCGGGAAAAGTCTTCTTGACCAAGTGATAAAAGAAAAACCTGACGTTTTTGTCACCGGAGACCTCTCTCACCATGAGATTCAGAAACTTCTTTTTGCCGACATCGATTATCTTCTCGTCTCACATGGAAGAGGCGAAAAAAGGGCTATGCAGGAAATACGCCTTCTCCTACAAAAAGAAGCACAGAAGCATGATTTAAAAGTCGAATTCCTGGAAGGGAAATTATAAGGAGATAAATATGGAAACTATCGCTCTACTTTTACATCTCCAGGACCTGGATGGAAGGATCCGGAACCTGCAATCGAAAATCGCAAGAAAAGAGGAGGAAATACATCACCTCCGGCAGGTTGTGGAAACAGCACAAAAGGACCTGGAATCCACCAAAATGGCTCTGGAAAAGGCAAAGGTCGCCCTGGCCCACAAGGAGCTGGAATTGAAAGATACCGAAGAAAAACTGAAAACTACAAAAGGAAAATTATACAGTGGAGAAATCACCTCTTCCAAAGAACTTGCCCAGTGGGAAAAATCAATGGAAAAATTAGAAGCAACAAAAAACAGCCTGGAAGAAGCAGTGCTCCTTGAAATGGAAAAGCTGGAATTGATGCAAAAGACCTTCCAGGAAAAAAGCCAGGCTGTAAACACCCAAAGAGAAAAGGCTTTTCAGAGCATCGCCCTTATGGAGGAAGAACTGAAGGGGTGGCAAGAGAATCTCGAAATCCTCAAAAGGGAACGAGAAAAAATCATCACCCAAATCGATACAAACGTCATCTCGGTATACCTTGACCTCAATAAGAAATATACCAATCCAGTGGTGGTCCTCCAGGATGAAACCTGTAGTGGATGTCATTTAAGCGTTCCCACAACTGTGGCAAAAAGCGTCCGCAAACAGGAAGAACTCGTTCGGTGCCCAAACTGTGGAAGATTCCTCTATCGCAAAACCTCTTAGGTATATTGCTTTTATCGATGGGGCTTCTCGAGGAAACCCTGGAGAAAGCGCCTTCGCTTTCATTATCGGTAACGAAAACGGTGAAATCCTCTACCAGGCTTCCGGCCGCATCGGAATTGCTACAAATAACGAAGCTGAATATCGAGCACTCCTTGAAGCCCTGGATCGAATATCTCACCTGGGCATTCAGGAAATCATCATCTTTTCCGACAGTCAGCTTCTCGTCAACCAGATTAATGGAACGTACCGTGTTCACTCTCCCAAGCTTTTCTCGCTTTATCGGGAAGCCAAAGCGAAAATCTCTCGATTCAGGAAATTTTCCCTCATCCACATCGATAGAGCAAGAAATTCTCGAGCGGATCGTTTAGCTTCTGAAATACTTAATCAGCGAATCAGTTATAATTGTGGGGAAGGCAGGTCGGGTAACCGCGGGGGAGTTTCCCCTGAGGAAAGTCCGAGCTCCACAGAGCAGGGTACTGGGTAACACCCAGTGGGGGTAACCCCAGGAAAGTGCCACAGAAAACATACCGCCTTCTTAAGAAGGTAAGGGTGAAAAGGCGAGGTAAGAGCTCACCGGATGCTGGGCGACCAGCATGCCTGGCAAACCCTACCCGGAGCAAGGCCAAATAGGAAGGGATGAGGTGGCTCGCTGACCTTCGGGTTGGCCGCTTGAGAGGTGGGGCAACCCACCCCCCAGATAGATGGTTACCGTTCCTCGCAAGAGGAATACAGAACTCGGCTTATAGACTTGCCTTCCCTCTATATTATTTTTCTACGCAGCAGGGAATGCATCGCAATTGAAACAACAATGATGAGACCGTACACAAGCTGAGTCCAAAAACCACTCATTCCCATGGCAATAATCCCAGCTTCCAAAATACCGATAATAATAGCCCCAATAAAGGTACCAAAAACGGTTCCCACCCCTCCCTCAACAGGGGTACCACCCAGAAAGACTGCTGCAATGGTCTTCAGAAGGTATCCCTGACCAAGGGTAGGCCAGAAGTAGAGAACCTCTATACTGGCCAACACTCCAGCAAAGGCAGCAAAACCGCCCATCTGAGTAAAAACTACCATCTTTACCTTATCTACGTTCACACCCATGACCCTGGCACTGGCAGGGTTATCACCAGTAAAGTAAATATGTGCTCCAAAGCGATGGCGATTCAAAACCAACCAGATAATAAAACCAATGAGCACCGCCCAGAGGATTTGCGCCGGAAGTTTACCTCCGATCCTTCCCACAAAGAGATAATAGAGTATGCTTTGTTTGGTCGGAACCAGCGTTTTACCCAAACCACCACACAGAACCTGCGTAAGTCCTGCCCAGAAAAACTGGGTTCCGATGGTCAACACCAGCGAGGGAAGACGAAGTTTTACGATGAGTAAACCATTCAGGAAGCCTGCTCCCAACCCCACCACAATGCAGGTTAAAAGCGCTAAAGGAAAGCTGCCGGATGCATGGAAAACCACAGTGAAGATATATCCACAGAACCCCATAATTGAAGGAAAAGAAAGGTCCATTTCACCAGTGATGACAACCAAAGTTAAAGAAAGCGCCATAATCATAGAAAAAGGAATCGTAGACATGAAGGCTGCGTAGATGTCTCCCGATAAAAAGGCTTTTGGACTCCCAACTATAAAAAGAACAATAATTGCCAAAAGAATGAACACAACGCTGAGCTGGGAACGGTATTCCGCTGCCTTTAATCGCGCCATTTTCCTTCCCTCCAAGTAAACTCTTAATAATAAAAATAACCCCGGGTGAACCCCGGGGTTATGAAGTCTTTCAAGGCATTAAGGATTGGAAATCCTGCCCTGGTTTTTCTTCGATCCCAGAAACTGCACTCTCCTGGTTATTCTCCAGTTTCCCAGTCCGGGCCACGAGATAAAGTTTTTCTACCAGTTTTTCCAGGGAAATCGTTGCTTTTTCAAACTCACCCACTACTCTTCCCCGGTCGAGAACCACAATGCGGTCCGCTACCGGGTAAACATGATAAATGTTGTGGGTGATGAAAATGGCCGATTTACCATTTTTTTTGATTTCCTCTACAAAACTTAACACTTTTTGCGTCTCGGAAAGAGAAAGACCAGTAGTCGGTTCGTCCAAAATGATGAGATCTGCCTGAAAGTGGAGTGCACGTGCAATCGCTACTCCCTGTTTTTCTCCTCCGGACATAGTTCCTACCACTGAATCGACACTCAGAGCCGCCGAAGTAAACCCCATGTACTGGCGCATAATACGTTCCGTTTCTTCCCGCTCCTTCTTGATGTCAATGAACCCCCAGGGAGTGGTGATTTCTCGTCCCATGAAAACATTGCGCCATATGGTGTGTTGTTCGGAAAGCGCTCGCTCCTGGAAAACCGTCTCGATACCCAGATCTCGAGCCTTGGCCACCGAATATCCCACCAGCTTCTGACCTTTCCAGTAAATCTCTCCCTTATCAGGATGGTGAACCCCAGTCAGAATCTTGATGAGAGTCGATTTTCCAGCACCGTTATCCCCCAGGAGACCAACAATTTCATTGTACTTAACGGCAAAGTTCACTCCCCGCAATACTTCGACATGCCCGAAAGACTTCCAGATATTTACCATTTTTACCAGAGCATCGTCATGGACAGTCAATTAGCGAATTCCCTCCTCAACAAGTGGTGCGATAGCTTCCACGTTTGATTTATCAACAAGACCAGAACCAGTATCAATGTGTAAACCAGAAAATTTATACTTGATACTCATACACAACTGCAAAATTGGTAAGTATCCTTGCAAGTACTGTTGCTGATCTAGGATCAAATCGCAGTAACCCTTACGAATTGCTTCTAAGGTCGCAGCAGCGAGATCAAATCCAGCACAAAAGATGTCATCTGGCCCCTTACCAGCAGCCTTCACAAAAGTCTCCAAAGTAGCCGTCAAACTACCATGATCAGTCACAACCAGCTTTACATCGGGATGAGAAGCAACATATCCAGCGAAAATTGGAGCACCAAGAGGAGCACTGGCATCAACCTCTCGAGAAATTTCCAGATAGTCTACCGTCAAACCCGCTTCCTTAAGAGCATCAATAACTCCCTTGGTCCGTAAGCCCCTGGTAGGCTGAGAAAGGAGACCCCACACCATAGCCCGATCTCCAGCCTTGAGACCAAAACGCTCCACACAACCTTTCCCAAGCAAAAGACCAGATTCGTAGAGTTCCTGCCCAACGTAGCCAAAGCCCTGAGCCTTGTATTTTGCTTCTGCTTTAGGAAGAGTGGTGTTCTGAGAAGTAACAATGATCCCCTGTGCAAATGCCTCATCAATTAGAGGATCTAGCGCATCATCTCCCGGATGTCCCATGATGGCGATTCCATCTGGCTTTGACGCAACTGCCTCTTTGAACTGGGTAACCATCTTCTCGGGATCCCAATCGGAGAAGACATATTCCACGGTGGGGCCCAAATCCTCTTCAGCTGCTTTAGCTCCCCTATACACCACGCTCGCAAAGGGATCTCCTGGTCCTCCACCACAGAAGAAACGGATTTTAATTCCCTCAAACCTCTTCGCTTCCGCTACCGCCAAAGCACTGCCTAAAAGCAGCAAGGCAACACTAACCACAATACCCCATTTCATTAAACGACTCCGCACGGTCATACCCTCCTTCCTGAAGAATTGTTAAAATCCAAGGCACTCCGCAAGTTCTCAAACACTCCACCACTGAGCACTTTTAAGCTTTTCCTCCCACCTCCCTTTTTTTATTTTATCCCAACACGAATGGGATAACAACCACAACTTTTTGCCGTCTCCAGGAAAGCAAAGAAGTTTTCCAACGGTGTATCAAGCTGTACATGGTGAGTCGGAGCAATAATAAATCCCCCACCTTCCCCCAGAGTGGCAATACGGTCCAAAACTTCCTTCCTTACATCTTCTGGAGTTCCAAAAGGAAGGGTATGCTGTTCGTCAATAGAACCCCAGAAAGAAAGAACACCCCCGTATCGCTTCTTCAAAAAACCTGGGTCCATGGCACCCGGTTGCACAGGATTCAAGACATCAATCCCAATTTCAATGAGTTCATCAATAATCGGATAAATATTTCCATCGCTGTGATAGGCAATTTTCACGTCAGGGTTAATTCCCTTCACTTCCTGACATATCGCACCAAGACGAGGTTTCAGGTATTTTCTCCACAACTCTGGCGATAAAAGCATACCCCGCTGTGTTCCCACGTCATCTCCCAGCCAGATTCCGTCCACTCCCATCGTTGTTAGCCTCTTTGCCGCTTCAAGATGAAAACGAAAGGGAATATCAAGAATCAGGTTTGCTTTCTCCTCGTCGGTCATCATATCAATGAGAAGTCGGTCCATCCCCCGGAGATACCAGGCACCTTCGAAAACGGTGCAGACCACAACGCCCAGGATAAAATGCGTCTTACCAAATTTCTTAAGAATTTCCCGTAATGGCAGATACAACTCCTCACGGTGGGGAGAAGGAGGAACATAATCCGTAAGAGCACTATCGGCAGCAAGAGGATGTTCATCAATTTCTGTGTAATATCCTGTGCCAAAAGGTGTGGTATACGGCACTCTTTTCCATTTTATACCCCACTCACAGGTGTACTCCTCCTCTTCCTTCAAATAATATGAATTGGCTATCCCCACCGAATATTGAACAATATCAAGGCCCAAAACCTCCTCGAAGTCATGTTCTGTGCCCCCATGGGGATTGTTTTCCTTCTCCGATGTAAGTCCCAGGTGATCGCGCAGTCGTTTCGCAAACTCTGGCGTGAAACTCGCCTGGACTGGAACTCGATCCGGTTCCTCGTGACCTAAACTGGTAAGCACCCTCTCCTTAGAATTCATCGTCCAAAACCACTCCTTCGTATAAGCGCCAGCTCTGCTTCTTTGCGTTTTCCCTCCAGTCCAAAAAGGTGGTAAGCAATGAGTATCTCAAATTGTTCCAGATCCTCTTTCAAATTCTCTACAAAGATTGGAAAAACTGGAAGATAAAATGTCTTCTCAAGAGGAACAGCTCCAAAGATAAGATACCGGCAGAGAACCGCCAGAGCAATAAAGCCCTGGAGATACGGATACTGATAAAGAAAACAATGTGCTACACCACGCTCCAAAAAATCTTTCCAGCCGGATAAAAAGTCGTTTCCCACCACGATAATATCTCTTCGGTCAGCCTCAAGAAGAGCCTTACCCACCCCATAATTTCCGAAAGCCGTAGAAAGAAAAACACCACAAACCTCTTCCTCAAACAGTAATTTTTCTTTGGTAAACCGGTAAGCCCCTTCTTCGTCCTGAACCTCTACGAGATACGACACATCGTAAGGTAAACTTTTTTCATGAACATAATCAATGAGTCCCTGCCACCGCAAAACATGGGAAGGAGCTCTTTTATTGGTGGTAAGAACACAAATTTTTCCCCTCCGATTACCCAGAAAGTGCTGAAAGATTTCTCCAGCCACCCGACCACCCTGGCGAACATTCTGACCAACGTAAAAAAGCCTTTTACTCAGAGGAGCATCAACATTAAAGGTCACCACCCTTATTCCTTTCAGGTACAATGCATTAATAAAGTAATCAAGTTGAGTAAGATCTGACGGTACCATCACTACACCGTGAAAATCACTGCGTTCCAGAAGTTTCTCAAAAATAACAACCTGTTCGCCAAGGTTATGACCATTAGTTCTAAAAAATTCAATATCAATAGGCCATTCTCGAAGAAGCTTCCAGGCATCAAAAACTCCCCGTTCCACCTTTTCCCAGAAAAAATCTTTCTCAGGAAAAAGAACGACGATTTTCTTGCGCGAAAGGTTAAGACTCAATGAAGAAGGAAATGATGAGAAATAGCCCATCTCAAAGGCTTTTTCCAGAATTTTTTCCCTCAAATCTGCTCCTACCTTACCCCTGCCGTTTAAGGCTCGACTAACGGTAGCCACCGAAATCGCTAACTCACGAGCAATGTCCTGTAGTGTAACTTTTTTGCTCAATGTGTCCTCCTGGAAATAATTAGGTTAAACTTTTCCCCCATTCTAAAAAATATTTGCAAGAAAGTCAATTAGCCACAAAAAAATCTAAAAAGAGGGCCTCTTTCACAAGAGGCCCTCTTTCACCTTCATCAGCTATTTGGTGAGAAACTTGTAAATTGTTACCGTAGAATATGTCTCACCAGGTTTCAAAACCACCGAGGGGAAATTAGGCTTATTCGGGGAATCGGGATAGTGCTGAGTTTCCAGGCAGAAACCGGCAAATTGACCGTAGTACTTGCCACCTTTTCCAACGAGATCCAGCCAGTTACCGGTATAAAGCTGAACACCGGGCTCGGTGGTCCATACTTCCATGACCCTACCGGAGGTTGGTTCTTCAACTCGTGCTGCCAGGGCCAGCTGTCCAGTCTGATTATTGAGAACAAAGTTATGGTCGTATCCTTTGAAGGGAGGTTCGGCAAATTCCATCACTCTCTCACCAATGGCACGAGGAGTGGTGAAATCAAGAGCAGTTCCGGCAACCGGGGCAATCTCACCAGTAGGAATCAGGGTGTTATCTACCGGGGTATAGTTATCAGCAACAATCTGCAGGAGGTGATCCAGGATATTTCCTACACCTTCTCCAGCTAGATTGAAGTAGGCATGGTTGGTAATGTTCACCACGGTCGGTTTATCAGTTGTTGCCAGATACTCAATCTTCAATTCATTCTGATTGGTCAGAGTGTAAGTCACTGTAACACTGAGATTACCCGGGAATCCTTCTTCTCCATCGTGGCTTAAGTACTTGAAACGAATGGCCGGTCCATCGGGAGATTTGAAAGGAAAGGCTTTCCAGACTACCCGGTTAAACCCTTTGACTCCTCCATGCAGGCTGTTAGGACCATTATTCTGCGCCAGAGTGTAAGTACGACCATCGATAGTAAATTGACCATTACCAATCCGGTTTGCGTAACGGCCGGTAATACATCCAAAGTAGGGATTGGCTGAGCTTTCATATCCATCTAGTGAGTCAAATCCCAGAATGATATCTGCGAACTTTCCATTTTTATCAGGAACGTAGAGAGAGGTCAAAGCACCACCATAGGTAATAAACTTGGCCATGACTCCGTTGTCATTGGTAAGCGTGTACTCATCCACCGGAGTTCCATCAGCCGTAACCCCATAGAAGGCTTTTTCAATACTGCTTGCCATGCACACATAGGTCACTCCGAACACGAGAAGGGACACCGAAAGAAGAACTAACCACTTCCTCATTTGACAACCCTCCTTGGTTGATTAATGTTGGGGAAAAAATATCACTAACCCCAGAATTTTTTAAAATATTTTCTCCTATTTGTCAATAGGGAAAAAAATTTTCTCAAAATTCCCTTTGTCAAACTCCTCTTGAAGTTTCCATTTCTTCAGATATACTACCTTCATGAGCCTAAAGACAACTCCAATCATTGCTGATTTATCCTTGCTGAGCGTTAACGCCATATGGGGCGCTACGTTTGTCACTATGAAAAATCTGGTGGAAAATATACCTTTCCCCAAAATTCTTTTTGGTCGGTTCCTCATTGCCACGGTTTGCCTTTTGAGTCTCTCGTTCTCCAAAAAATGGGACAGAAAAATCTTGGGTAGCGGTGCTATCCTGGGACTCGCTCTTTTCGGAGGTTACTTCTTTCAAACCTGGGGATTGCTTTACACCACCCCAGCTCGTTCAGCCTTCGTCACCGGCCTGAGTGCTATCTTCGTTCCGCTTCTTGTATATTTTCTCTTCCGAAAAAAAATTGATATATATACCATTTCAGGGATCATCATAGCTCTCTTGGGTCTCGTTCTCCTGACACTCAAAGGCGAAAACAACGCTCAGCAGACATGGTGGGGGGACTTTTTAACCGCCTTGGGAGCTTTTGCATATGCACTACAAATTGTTCTGGTAGAAAAATTTAGCCGGGAGGACACTTTCCCCCTTGTGACCACCGAAATGGCTGTGGTTACCATCGCAAGTCTGATCTTTTTCCTTGGCTCGGGAAACTCCAATTTTTCGTTTTCTTTCACGGAATGGGTGAGCCTTGGTTTCCTGGGTATTGCAGCCACAGCTCTGGCTTTTACTGTTCAGAAATTAGCCCAGAAACACACCTCTGCAGTGCACGCAGGTCTTATTTTCATCTCTGAACCAGTATTTGCAGCTTTCTTTTCTTACTTTTTCTGGAAAGAACGCTTCACAACAGCTACCGTAGCAGGATGCGCACTCATTCTTTCCGGCATCCTGCTACCACAGATCAGAACTCTTCTTACTCCCGAGGTTCCACTTCTTCAACCTTCAGATCAAACTCAAGTCCTTCCAGATACAGGAGATCGATGATTTTCTGTAAAAGCGCCTGCTCTTCCACCCGATTCAAAGGGTCGCCCTTCCTTTTAAAATTGGTTAAAACAATTCTCATCACTACTTTCCTCCTACTTTTTTAATTTCCTTAACGCATCTTCCATCCGGTCCATTGCCAGAGCAAGATTTTCCAACGAATTAGAAAAGGAAATGCGGATATAACCCTCCCCGAACTCACCAAAAGCAGTTCCTGGCAGTACAGCCACCCCAGCCTCTTCCAAAAGGTAATTGGCCATATGCGACGATGGAAGACCAAAAGAGGCAATATTGGGAAAGATATAAAAGGCTCCCTGGGGCTTTACAAATTTCAAACCCTCAATTCTGGCCATTCTTTCCACCAGAAAATCTCTCCGGCGACGGAACTCGGCGCTCATTTTCTTCACCGAAACATCACCATTGAGTAAGGCCTCCACCCCGGCCATCTGGGTAAACGTGCAGGTGCAGGAATTAGAGTTTGTCATCAGAAGTGAAAGATACGGGGCCCACTCCTTGGGTAATACCGCATACCCCAGTCTCCATCCCGTCATGGCAAAGCTCTTTGAAAAAGCATCAAGAAGAACTGTTCTTTCCTTCATACCTGGAAATTGCAGGATGCTTACGTGTTCATGGTCATAGATAATCTCGCTATATACCTCATCAGTAAAAATGAAAAGATCCTCTTCCTGAACAAGTTGCGCAATAGCCTCCATATCTTCTCGAAGAAGTACCGAACCGGTGGGGTTATTAGGAGAGTTGAGAACAATCATTTTGGTCTTCTTGGTAACCAGGCGTCGTAATTCATCGATATCCACCCGAAAGTCATTTTCTTCTCGAAGGCGCAAAGGTACCGATTTCGCTCCAACGAAATCAATAATAGAACGATAAGCAGGAAATCCAGGGTTGGGGTAAATAACTTCGTCTCCCTCTTCCAGAAGTAAAAGAAAGCTCAGGAAAATTACCGGCTTTGCCCCCGGGGTAATCACCACTTCCTCGGGGGTGACTTCTATGCCCCGTGTTCTCCCCATATAAACACAAACTGCCTCCCGAAGTTCATCAATGCCCGCTGAAGGAACA
>JABUEZ010000260.1 GCA_013314795.1 Candidatus Profundicultor aquiphilus
TATCCTCGTTAAATCCCGAGTTGGGGTTCAGCTTCAGATGGCACACTTCTTCCCTCGCCTTACGGTTCTCGAAACGATTCGCCTCTTTGGTTCTTTTTACCCACGACGACGTCCTGAGGAGGAAATACTTTCCCTCACCGGCCTGCAGGAAAAAGCCCGAACACTGGTTGAGAAACTCAGTGGAGGGCAGTTGAAACGGCTCAGTGTGGGACTGGCACTGGTTGGAGATGTGGAAGTGGTCTTCCTTGATGAACCGACGTCCGGCCTTGATCCCCAGTCCAGGCGAAACCTTTGGGAAGTTATCCTCACCCTGAAAAAAGAGGGAAAAACCGTTTTTCTCACCACTCATTACCTTGACGAAGCTGAAAAACTCTGTGATCGGGTGGCCATCATTGACCACGGCAAAATCATCGCCCTGGGAAAACCCCGAGACCTGGTTACCGAACATTTCCAGGAAAAGGCGGTCGAGATTCCCCGGGAAGAAGTGTATGACCACCATGCTTTTTCTGTACTTTCAAGTCCTACCCGGGTAAGTGTGGACGAGGAAAAAGTGACCCTCTACACTGTTGACCTTCCCCAAATTTTTACCGACCTGAGTCACTTAGCAGAAAAAGGCCAGGTGACCCTCCGTAATGTTACCGTGCGCGAAGCCACTCTGGAAGACGTATTTCTCAAGCTCACCGGAAGGAGGATACGAGATTGAAGGTTTTTATCCACCTGGTTCTTGCCCACCTCAAGAATACCGTTCGGGATCGGATGGCCCTTTTCTGGTTCTTTGCGTTCCCGGTACTGTTCGTCTTCCTTTTTGGAATCATCTTTGGGGGAGGAGGGAAACCATCACCACTTTCTGTAAGCATTGTTGAGGCCACACCAACACCCTCCGGAGAAGCGCTCCGTTTCGCCTTGAGCCAGGATAACACCGTGCGGCTCTTTAACGAGACCATTTCGCCGGCTCTGGAAGCCCTCCAGGCCAGAAAGCGGGATGTGGTGGTCCAGATCGAAGAGGGAAAAATCACGGTATACACCCATTCCCAAAGCACTGAGCGCGCTCAGGTATTTCTCGGATACCTGAAAAGTGCTCTTTTCGAGCAAAAACTCCTTGAAGTAGGTGTAGCCCCCGATGCCGTCATTGAGATGAAAACCGTCGGAGCACTTCATTCTCGCCAGATCGATTACTTCCTTCCTGGAGTTCTGGCTATGGCTCTCATGCAGCTGGGGCTTTTCGGAACACTTGACTTTGTCGGTTTGCGGGAACGAAAAATCATCCGTCATCTGGGCGCAACACCCCTGCGCAGGGGCCTTCTTCTGGCAAGCGAAATAACCGTCCGGATGGGAATTTCACTCCTGCAAACCGGGGTCATCATCACCGCCGGCTGGTTGTTCTTCAAAGTCCGGGTTTCCGGATCACCACTCATACTTCTTCTCTGGGTGCTCTTTGGTTCGGCTACCTTTGTGAGCCTGGGGTATTTCATCGTTTCCTTTGCCAGAACCATTGAAAGTGCCGAGGGAATCATCCAGATGGTCCAGTTTCCCATGATGTTCCTCTCCGGGATTTTCTTTCCTCCAGAGATGATGCCGGAGTCAATTCGGTTCATTCCCCGACTGCTTCCCCTCAGCTATTTCGGCGACGCCCTCCGCAATGTCATGGTGGGTATTCCCGCCCAGTTTGGCCTGGTCCAGGATTTCATCGTTCTTCTGGGGTGGCTGGGGGTATCATCATTTCTCGCCTTGCGCTTTTTCCGCTGGGAATAATTCACTCCAGAAGAAGCAAGGCGTAATAATTGGGCCGCTCAGATCGAGAGCGAACCACCTGAAGGGGAAAACCGAACTTCCGAACCGTGGTGTACACGTCGATGCCACAGGCTTCCATCGAAGGCCGGGCACTCTCAGGATACCGACAGGGATATTGCAAAGGACAGGTCCCACAAAGTTCACATGGTCCAGAAGGCATGGCGAAAGCTTTCTCGTATCCGGCAAGGAAAAGTTCTCTTTCAAGGTGAGCGCAGATTTCCCGCAGGTTATGGTATTCTTCGGGTTTCCAGATGAGCACCGCTCGAGAATACGAATCGAGCATTTTCCGGGTTACTTCTGGCGTCGGCGAGTAGGGAGGACAGGTGAGCGATTGTCCATACCCATCACAGCCATACTGACATTTCAGCCGTACCCACTCCGCGGTAACCACCTCCCGAGGGTCAACAATTCGATATGCTCGAACCTTACCGGCAAGAAACTCTTCCAGAACAGCTTCAACCTTTCCTCTTGACATACATTTCCCTCCCCAGGACGAGAATTCACCATTCATTGTAGCCCAGGAGAATCTCCTTTTCCATTTCCTTCATAATGTGGTAGGATGGAAAAGGAGGTGAAGGCGTTGCGAACTCTGCTTGTGGTGGTTTCAGTTCATCATGGGAATACCCGAAAAATAGCAGAAACGATGGCCGGAGAACTCGATGCATCCCTGGTTGAACCGGAGGAAATCAATCCCGAGAAAATTCTCGAGTATGACCTGGTGGGGCTGGGGTCGGGGATTTTCTTTGGCCGTTTTCACAAAAGACTGCTCAAGCTTGTGGACAGATTACCAACTGGCGGAGGGAAAAGGGCATTCGTTTTTTCCACCAGTGGCCTGGGCCAACCATCTTATAACGAACCATTAAAGGCGATACTCAGGGAGAAGGGGTTTGACGTGGTGGGAAGTTTTGCCTGCCGGGGATATGATACCTTCAGTCTCCTGAAAATTTTTGGGGGGATCAATCGAGGAAGGCCCAACGAGGAAGACCTGAGAGCTTCGAGCCTCTTCGCTGCCCAACTCAAGGAGGGAA
>JABUEZ010000261.1 GCA_013314795.1 Candidatus Profundicultor aquiphilus
CTTCTGTGAGGCAACATCCCTCAAAGGACAGGGAGAGGGAATGAATCTCCCGTCTGAGCACCTTTCTATCGCTGTGTGTGAGCCAGGTAAAGAACCCCAGACTTTTTCGCGGTTTTCGGAAGGGAAAAAGCTATTGCTTTGCGAGATCCCGGGGGGAGTTGCTTATACTGCTCAGTGCAAGTTACAACTCGACATCACTCATAAAGATCGGGCCGGTCAGTACGAAGGTGCCATTTTTGTGGAAGTATTCTATCGCCCTTAAAGCTGGGGTTTTTCTTCTCTCTGTCTTCGTGCGGGGAAGTGTCTTTAGAGACATATCTCTTGGGATATTTCTTCCTTTCTTTGATGTCCAGCCTTTTTCTGTTGAGGTCACAAACACCAGAGATGAAGATCTCTCTGTGGGGGTGTTTTCTTACCGATCTTTTTCTTTCTTCCCAAGAAGATGTGCCCCCTCGACCTTTCGCGAACGCTCCCCTATCGCTATGCATCATTCTGCGAGACGAAGGATTTTTTGTTCTGGAACCGAAAGAATTAAAGCGGATTACTTTCCAGTCGGGAATTCCTTCAGAAGTGCAAGGAAACTGGTGCGAAGTGTTTGTCTTTGAAACCCTCCTCACGGCTTGGCAAAACATCGCTATTGGTGTCCGTACTGGAGTGTTCCTTTTTGTGATCCCTTGTATTCGGAAAGAAGCGAAGATTCTGATCAAAGTAGGAAAGGAGGCCGACGGAGGACTCATCCTCAGTGTACAGAATAGAGGGAACGTCCGTGCGCGTGGGAGGAGAAGTGGTTATGAGAACCAGGGAGGGGAGACTCCTCCACCGCACTCCGTTCCCTCAGGAGGATTTTTTCCCCTTTTGTATCGGGGGAGTCGAGAGATTTCAAACGCCCTGGTGGTAAAGTGAAGCTACCGCCAGGAATACCTTCTCGAAATCTGGATTCTCGAAAAGAAATGGAGGGTCTATCCACTTCCAGGATAGGAGAGAAATCTTTTTCTGTCTCTTAATTTTCTGGGACTTTTATCCCACCAAATGTTCTCTGTTTTTGAGACCACTTCTTTCCCCTTCGGGACCCAGGGTCGATTTTCTTCTCTTCTCTCTTCTTGATAATAAAGCCACAAGGAGGGGTGCTCTCCTCGAGGCGGAAAGCTCGCAGGAGGTACTCCGGAGAGGGAGGTGAAGGAGGAAGGAGTGTATGGTGATAGGTAAGAGTGTTTTTGGAAAAAACTATATCAAAAGGAGGAAAAGAAAATGAAGTGGTTTTTGGTTTTAGGAATTGTGGCATGTCTGCTTTTTGCAGGCGTGGTGTGGGCGGAGGAAGATGAAGACCCAGTTGCACCAAACATAAGTGAAATCATCCCTGAAGGCCTTACCGATGCCGAAAAAGCAATAGTAGAAAATGCTTTAAACCAAGTAGGTCCAGAGTACTCTACAAACCATATGGCCCCCAGTATTCCTAGTGCTCAATGTATCGAAGAAAATGGAGCATGGGCAGAAGTAACTGGTGGCGGTGCATGGTCCTGCAACCAGGATCCTTGTGTCTCAATATATGTAAAAGCTTCGGTAGCCCAGTGGTTTAAGCTGTGTCTTTCGGGGACGACTATTCAGTGGTATGTTCTGAAGCCCGGAGTGTATGAGTTACCTCGCGGGATGAAAATATTTGGAGTACTTCTCAGCAATGGTGACGTCACCTTGAGTTTCAACGGTTTCGAGAATCTTCGAAAGAAAAATGACAGTGGGTATACAAACGATAAGATTGCAACGCGCTATAAATACGAAGAACTCTTTTATAACAGTGGTTGGCTTATGCCATCTCAGCTTAACCAGTTCACGAGACCTGTAAATATGTGGTTTGCCCCGTTGGTTCACTGTTTCTGGCTTGCAAACAAAATTGAAACTTCCTGGTTCACTCCGGCTTGTGAGTACGAAGATCCAAATGGTGCCACAATTTGTGTAACCCTTGATGAGCAGAAAGGTTGGTTGGAGAGTTGATTGTGGTAGACATTCTACCTCCTGGCGCCTTTAAAGGCGCCAGGAGGCCTTTCTCTATCGAGTTTTGGATATTTTTGTTCCTTGTCTTTTTCGGGCCCTTGGTCTCGTGTGTCTTTGCTCAGGGTGTGAGTTTAACTCTCAGTCCTCTTTCGTTTGATTTCGAACTTCTTCCTGGAAGTAGGGAGGAGTTTGTCTGCACTCTTTTTAACGAGAGTCCTCAAGAAGTTCGCTTTCAAGTCTTTGTTACTGGAGCCATTGAAGAGCGCGATGGTTCTTACCGCCCGGCCAGCTCTGGGGATTCTTTAAATCTCCAGAATTCGTGTGCTTCCTGGGTGAACCTGGAAGAAGATACTGTTACTATTCCTCCTCATTCTGGAAGGCAAATTCAGGCGACCCTTACCATTCCTCCCAACACAAAGCCTGGTTTTTACTCCGCCATGATTACTTTTGAGAGTGTGGGTGAAGGACAAGGAAATATCCCTAAAGGGCAAGCAGCTGTGTTCGAAACTAAAATCAAGACGCTCCTTGGGAGTATGCTCTTTGTCCGGGTGCGAAGGCGAGGGTTGTCCCAGCGGTGGAGTGGAAAATTTGGGGTTATTGAAGCTTTTGGAGTTGAAAAGACCGAGGAAGGACTTAAATTTACGGCTACGCTGGCTAATCGGGGCAAAGATGTCATTGAAGGAAAAGGGAGACTTACCGTTACCAACGCTTTGGGGAAAAGAATAATCGATTCGCCTCTCGGTGGTGGACGGGGCAGGGTTTTACCTGGGTTTTCACTTGATTTTGTGACGCTCTATACAAAAGGTCTTCCCCCTGGAGACTATA
>JABUEZ010000262.1 GCA_013314795.1 Candidatus Profundicultor aquiphilus
TGATCCGGCGCGCAGAGAGACGCCTCACAATTTCGTCGCTGTTCATCTCAAAATAGAGAACGGCATCAATCTGTATTCCCAGTTCTTGAAGCATTGTTTCCAGGGCCTCAGCCTGCGGCAGGGTGCGGGGGAAACCATCCAGAATGAAACCATTGCAGAGATCTTTGCCCGACAGTTTTTCTTTTACAATCCCAATTACAACCTCATCGGGAACTAATTTTCCTGCTTTTACAAATTCCTCAGCCCTTTTTCCCCACTCGGTCTGATTTTGAATGGCCAGGCGGATGATATCCCCGGTGGAAAGCTGGGGAATTCCAAAATCCTTCTCAATCATCTTGGCCTGTGTTCCTTTACCTGCTCCCGGTGGACCTAAAAGAATGATGCGCATGGTTTCACTCCTTATCGCACTATTTTTTCAGGAATCCTTCATAATGTCTCATCAAAAGTTGTGCCTCTAACTGATTGACCGTCTCAATGGCCACACCCACCATGATAAGAATTGCCGTTCCACCAAAATAAAACGTGGTTATTCTGGTAAGATTCTCCACTGCATTGGGAACCACCGCAATGAAGACCAGAGCCAGAGCACCCCACAGGGTAATCCGGGAAAGACACCGGTCAATATACTCCACCGTGGGCTTTCCAGGTCTAATGCCCGGCACAAAACCGCCGTATTTTTTCATATTCTCGGCCAGCTCCATGGGGTTGAAGGTTACTGCGGTGTAGAAATAAGTGAAAAACAAAATCAGTGCTGCGTAAAGCAAAATATACAGAGCAGAATTAGGAGACAGGGCATCAGCAACTGCTTTCATGAAGGTCGACCCCTGGAAAAACTGAGCCAGCGTTGCCGGGAAAAGGAGGATGGAGGAAGCAAAAATGATAGGAATGACTCCTCCCTGAATAACCCGGATGGGAATATGCGTGCTCTGTCCTCCATATACTCTTCTTCCGACCACTCTTTTGGCATATTGCACGGGAATTTTCCGCTGCGCTTCCTGAAAGGCAACCACAAAGGCAATAATGAAAACCGCCACAACCAGGGTGATGGCAAAAAGCAGAGCATTAATCTCACCCACCCGAATGAGGGAAATGGTCCGCACAAATTGAGGAAGTAGACGAGCCACAATTCCCCCAAAGATGATGAGCGAGATGCCATTCCCAATTCCAAAGTCAGACACGATTTCTCCCAACCACATCAGGAACATGCTTCCCGCAGTAAGGGTGAGAATAACCGCCATCCGGTATCCCCATCCCCCTATTGCCACCACTCCCAGGTTCTCCATCCACACCGTGATTCCAAAACCCTGAACGATGGCAAGGAGTATCGCCCCCCACCGGGTATACTGAGCGATTTTATCCCGACCCTCTTCGCCGCTTTTGGCCAGTTCTTCAAGCTGCGGTACCACCGACGTTAACAGCTGAATAATAATGGAAGCGTTGATGTACGGCATAACCCCCAGGGCTAACACCGAAAAGTTACTTAGCGCACCGCCAGCAAACATGTCCAGGAATCCCAGGATTCCCCCCTGAGAAAAGACATTGGACAGCGCCTTGGGATCAATTCCCGGCACGGGAATATGAGCACCGATCCGGAACACCACCAGCATGGAGATGGTAAAAAGAATACGCCGCTTTAAGTCCGGAACCCGGAATAACTTGAGTAGCGATTCCCACATCTCACGCCACCTCAGCCTTCCCGCCCTTTTCTTCAATCATGAGCTTTGCTTTTTCTGAAAAGGCGTCTGCTCTGACAATCAACTTTTTTTCCAGCACTCCCTTTGCCAGCACCTTCAGCTTCGCCGTTTCGTCCTTGATAATTCCCGCTTCTTTCAGAACCTTTTTATCAACCTGAGCACCATCCGCAAAAACATTGAAGGCCTGGAGATTCACGATTTCCCACTTTTCCGAGGGAACCCGGCGAAAACCCCTTTTTGGTATCCGGCGTACCAGGGGCATCTGTCCACCCTCAAACCGGGGGTGAATTTGACCTCCTGAACGTGCTTTCTGTCCTTTATGGCCTCGACAGGCGGTTTTACCGTGCCCGGAACCAATGCCCCGCCCTACCCTTTTGGGAGGATGAAAAGAACCTCGAGCTGGTTTCAAATCATTTATTTGCATTGGCCTCATACTCCTTCCCGATCTCTTCGACTTTCAAAAGATATCCAACCTTGTGGATCATACCCCGCAGAGAGGGAGAATCCTCTTTAACCAGTGTCTGATAAAGCTTCCGGAAACCAAGGGCCTTTACGGTTCTCTTATGCGATTCAGGTCTTCCGATGGGACTCCGCAGAAGAGTAATCCTCAAGAGCTGCTCACTCATTCACCACAACCTCCCTGTCTTTAGCGAACATTTCCTTCACATTCTTCCCTCTCATCAGAGCCACTTCTTCGGGATTTTTCAGACTCAACAAACCCTTCACCGTGGCCTGCGCCAGGTTAACAGGATTATTGCTCCCCAGAGATTTGGTTAAGATGTCTTTTACCCCTGCCACCTCAAGGATGGCTCGCACAGCGCCACCAGCAATAACTCCAGTTCCTGGAGCAGCCGGCTTGAGAAGAACACTGCTTGAACCAAACTGACCCATGACCTCATGGGTAATGGTAGACTTTCTCATCGGAAACCGGAAGAGGGATTTTTTGGCTCGTTCAACCGCCTTCCGGACAGCATCGGGAACTTCCTTCGCCTTGCCGATGCCAATACCTACAATTCCATCTCCATTTCCCACCGCCACAAGCGCTCTAAAGCGAAAGCGTTTACCACCCTTTACCACTTTGCTGACTC
>JABUEZ010000263.1 GCA_013314795.1 Candidatus Profundicultor aquiphilus
GGGGGCTTGAAGAAGGTCCTGGAATGTTCCCACGCTTTCGCTTTTGACCATCTCGGTGGAAAAGGTGACCTTTATTTCGGAAAGGTTAAGCGGCACCACTGAATCGGGGGCTGGAACAATAGAGATAACTACCGGTCCTGAGGATTCCTGGGCAGCCAGAGGAAGCGCCAGGAAAATCCCCAAAATAAGGAGCACAGGAAAAACACTCTTCATAAATATCCCTCCTTTGACTTGTTCTATGGTAGCACCAGGGAAAAAAGGTGTAAAGTCAAACTTTGCGGATGCTCCGCAAAAAGGCAATGCTCCCGGTAGCGAGCGTGGCGTAGTAGGTGAAAATGCGCCACAGGAAAACCATGGTTCCGGAGTGATTGTCGCCCAGGAATGGAGCGAAGGTGGAAGCAAGGGCCAGTTCGATCCCTCCACTTCCTCCGGGGGTGGGAGTCGGGCGGAAGAGGAAAAAGGTGGGGATTTGCAGTTTCACCACTTCAAAAAGAGGAAGGTTGTGTCCCAGAGCGAGGATGATGGAATGCGTGACGGCAAAAAGCGCGAAAAAATGGAGGGCGTAGAATACAATATTGAGAACAAAGTAATAAGGTTTTTGGAAAAAGATAAGCTGGAACCCCGACCGGAATTCACTTAAGAAACCCGAAGCGGCGTTAATGGCTGTTTGTTCGTCGTACTTGGCATAGCGGGGAAAGTATCGTTTGGGGATTTTCACCATCTTTTCAATGAGACCTGGGAGTAACTTTGTGTTCTGCGAAAGGACAAAAAAGAGGGCAAGACCGATACCGTAGGCCAGGAAAATGAAAAACATGGTCTTGAAAAAAAGGGAGAAAGAAACCGAAGCAGGGGCTAAAAGAAAGAGCACCAGAAATCCCACCTGGTAAAGGAGTCCACAACTCAGAGAGAGACTTCCTGCTTCGCCCCAGCTGAATCCCAATTTGTGGAGAAGGTATATTTCCACGGCTCCGCCTCCGGTATTGGCGGGGGTAATGCCGGCTAAAAAGTGGGTTGATAACACCACGGTGAGTGCATCCCGGAGTGAAATGCCTTTCTGCCAGGCCCGGGTGATGAGCGATAATCGCAGGGCATCGATGAACCAGGCTAAAATTACGAGACCAAAAGCCGGGAAAAGGTAAAGGGGGAAACGAAGTGTCAGGGCAGTTTCCTCGCCCCGGAAGCGCATCCAGAGAAAAAATAAAAGGACGCTCCCCACGCTAATTCCAACTGCGAAAAGCGTGCGCCTGATAATCCTTGGGGTTTCAAAAAGCCGCCTTTCTCCCAGCTCACCACTTTCCATTTTATGATTCTTCCCTCCCATATTGGAGATACAGGTACGGGAAAAAGAGGGTTAGGAAAAAGGCGTTGAGGAACGACCCCACTATGGGGATCAGTGCAAGCAGGAAGGCGATCAGAGCATAGAGGAGGAGGGGGAGAAAATTTTTCTCTGCAAAGACAAACCGGGACATGAAGGCCAGGGATTTGTCAAAAGTCGTTTTTTCTACGGCAACCTGAGGAATGATGATGAAAAAGAGGGCGGCAAGAATTATCCCTGGCACGATGTAGAGAAAAAGCCCCAGGGATACAATCACCGTTATGAGGATCGCGGCGATGGCCACATTTCCCAGATTTTTGGAAAGCTCCACCCAGGTTTCTCCAAGATTTACTCTCTCTCCTTTGAAGTACTGTTCAAGGAGTAGGGTCACCCAGGCCATGCCAAAAAGGATCACTACAAAGCTCACCAGACTCATCACCAAAATTTCCCAGCGAGAAAAAGTCCGTTGCGTAGCCAGAGAAAGGATAAGACTTAACACACTGATGATGCCAAGTGGGACAAGAATCACGGGAACTTTTCCCAGTAGCTCAAAAGGCACTCGAAACGATTCCTCAAGGTTGATTTTGGCCATTTTTATTCCTCCTCCTTTGATATTTTTTCTATTATACCGTAGTTTTTCCTAAGATTGAGGGGGTCTATCCCCCTCAATCTTACCGTGCTTCAATCCGGGTAAGCAATGCTTCAATCCATCCGGCGGCGTTCTGGTATTCGGCTACCGGTAAAACCAGGAGAATAAGGAGCGTTTTCCCGGGAAGCGTTCCCACCAATGTGGCATAATCTACACCGGTTTCGGGATTTTTCGAGGTATAAAGGGCTACCTGAACCGGGTTTCCCATGGCGGTGGGTAACTGGGACGTGCCATGAAAGTTCTTTCCTTGGATAGCCTGGGCGACGATTCCCTGGACTGCGTTTTCGTTCTCGAGTACCAGAATCACCAGTTGCCCCTGATTGGGTGTGGCGTAAACCGATCCATTCTCAAGATCTTCCGAAAGCGAGGTTCCCTGAGGAAGAGGAATTTTAAAACTCCCCTGGGGATTCTGATAAATCCAGTAAGAAGGTTCTTCGGTTTCAGCGGTCGCCTCACCACCAAGACTCGGGAGTCCCTGGGATGGAGTGGTGGCGGGAGTAAGTGGGGAGGACATAGATGGTGTGGCCGTGGAAACGCTATCGGCCAGAGTAACTCCCTGGGCGATCTGGGTAAATTGCGGCTCAAGTTGAGGGAACTGGGTGCTCAGGCAGTCAAAGAGGAGGATATACGCTTGGCTATCGAGGAGGAAAAAGAATGCCAGCCCTTGAAGTTCGTTGGGATTGCCCGGGACCTGAAAGAGGAACTTATGGCGTAGACCAGAGAGATCCCTCAATGCAAAGGGAGTGGTTTCCTGAGGGGTATAACTTTGGAAAAAGCTTGGTAAGGATTG
>JABUEZ010000264.1 GCA_013314795.1 Candidatus Profundicultor aquiphilus
AAGTATTTCCTCCTCAGGACGTCGTCGTGGGTAAAAAGAACCAAAGAGGCGAATCGTTTCGAGAACCGTAAGGCGAGGGAAGAAGTGTGCCATCTGAAGCTGAACCCCAACTCGGGATTTAACGAGAATTGGATCAATCAGGGGATCCATTCCCAGAACCGTAACTGTACCCTGATCTCTTCTGGTAAGGCCAATGATGGTTTCCACGGTGGTGGTTTTACCCGCCCCATTTGGCCCTAAAAGACCGAAAACCTCACCTGAAGGAACAGCAAAACTGATGCCATCCACAGCTTTAACCGAACCATAGTATTTTCGCAGATCTTCAACAACAGCAGCCCACATAATTCCTCCTCCCCCATCCTTGATGGACGTGACACTCCGGTCAACTGGACTGTAAAGGACGTTCCATCTAACTCAAGACGCGGAGGGATTTTCTGAGCAAAACGAAAATTTTCCGCCGATCCCACGCTAGAAAAATTTGCGCTCGCTTTTTCATTATACACCCTGAAAGGAGTTGGAATACAAAGGATGTGGTGCTTTTTGGTCGGTAAAGTATTGTTCCCCGGTGATTGACGTGGTATAGTATATATATCAAATTCGTTAACGTTAACGGAAACCATGTCCTATCGAGCAAAGCGTCCGACTATTAAAGATATTGCCAAAATTTCGGGCTTTTCTACGGGGACTGTGGATCGAGCTTTACATGATCGGAGGGAGATTAATCCTCAGACAAAGCAAAAAATACTGGAAGTAGCCCAGTTCCTGGGATATGAGACCAATTGTATTGCCAGTACCTTGAGCCGGAAAAAAACCCCTTATTTTTGCCGCAATTTTTCCCCGAGAATTGCACTATTTCTATGACGACATCCGGCGGGGGTTTCTGGATGCAACCGACAGACTGCGGAATTTCAAAGTTGTCCCCCTTTTAAAGGACATTGAGAGCCTGGGAAAGGGTGAAGAAGAAGCCCTGGAAACCCTGCTGGAAGAAGAGATTGACGGGGTGATTTTTGCGCCTGGGCACCGCAGTCGCTTTGACCACTTCATAGACCACTTTGCCGGGCGAAACATTCCGGTGGTTACGGTTTCTACCGATGCGCCAGGAAGTAAACGACTCACTGCGGTCTACGTTGATCCCCGGAAGAATGGAGAACTAGCTGGGGAACTGATGGGCCATTTTATCCCAGAGGGGGGCAAAGTAGTGGTGATGGTAGGGTCCCTGGAAATCGAGGATCATTTCCAGAAGGTGGAGGGATTCCGGGAGGTTATCGCCCATTTTGGGAAGAAAATTGAGTTCCTGGAGGTCCTGGAAAACCGGGAAGACGAAACACAGGCCCGGAAAAACTTTCTGGAAGTGTTGCAGCGTTATCCTGAGCTTGAGGGGATTTACATTGCCACAGCCAATTCCATTGCCATTTGCGAAGTATTGGCAGGTTCTGTTTTTAACCGTTATCCCAAGGTTATCACTACGGATCTTTTTGCCGAGATGATTCCGTATTTTCAAAAGGGGGTGATCCATGCCACGATTTTCCAGAATCCATATCGACAGGGTTTTGAAGCCACCATGTATCTTTTCCGGTATCTGGTAGAAGGAATCGTACCTCCTCCTTGTGCATATCTTGAGCCAACTGTGGTCATGAGGAGTAATCTGGAATTTTATCTTCGAGGGAGGGAAAATTAATGAAAAGAACGGTGTTTGTTATCCTTGTTTTGGGTGTTCTGGTGTTTGCCGTACAGGCAGGGTATGCGGCGCAACTTACGGTGTGGTCTTCTCCAGACAATGCCGATGCTATCCATGAATTGGCCCAGAATTTTATGCAGAAATATCCTGAAGTAACCATTGAAGTCACGCCTCTTTCCTGGGAGGTGCTCTATCCGAGGATTCTGCAGGACCTGACGAGTGGAGTTGGTTCTTTCGATGTCACCACCTGGGATTTGATGACGGCCGGAGCCATTGCCCCGGGGATGCTGGATCTTGGAGCCTTTGCCAAGGAACATCCGGATCTCGTGGATCCCAATTTTGACGACCAGGATTTCATTCCCACCGCACGGTATGTCTATGGTTTCTGGAAGGAAAAACAGATCGGATATCCCTTTTACGGTGCAGCGATGTTCTTTTTCTATCGGAAAGACCTCTTTGGGGATCAGAACCTGAAGGAGAAGTTCAAGGCGAAGTACGGAAGAGATTTAACCGTGCCGCAAAACTGGCAGGAGGCCAAAGAAGTGGCCGAGTTCTTCACCAAAAAGTTTAACCCGGATTCGCCCACCGAGTATGGTATTGCGCTGATGTTCCCCCGAACTCACACTCTCTTTTACATGTTCTTGAATTTCTTTGGTCCGTACCGGCGTTCTCCAGAGGGTGTAAGCAAATTTGGACAGGTGGACCTTGACTGGGGAGATTATTTCACTGCAGAAGGGAAACCGGCCTTCAATTCAGAGGAAGGTGTGAAGGCGCTGCAGGATATGATGGACCTCATGAAGTATGCTCCTGATCCCCTGGGTTCCGACTATGGGGAGACTCTGGAAGCCTTCTCCAAAGGTATGGTAGCCATGATTCCTCAGTGGACGGCGTGTTTGGCAAGTTGGAAAGAATCTCCAGATTTACAACCTTTTGAGGAAAAAGTAGGGGTGGCAGTCATGCCGGGTGGAACTCCAGTTAGTGGTGGATGGGGAGTGGGAATCAACGCCGCTTCCAAGAACAAGGAATGGGCATTCCGCTTTATTCAGTATGCCACCAGCAAAGA
>JABUEZ010000265.1 GCA_013314795.1 Candidatus Profundicultor aquiphilus
ACCCTCTGTACCGGGGGTGCAGCAAAAATATCACCCACTGCCACTGCATCAACCAGACCTTTCCCAATGTACCCGATAAAAGCCGGTTTATGTCCCGAGCCACCTCCGGTAACAATTCCCACTTTTCCCTTGACTGGAGCATCGCTTCGCACCAGCACCCTCTCGGTGGGCAATCGTCGAACCTTATCAGCGTTGGCCTTCACAAATCCTTCCAGCATTTCCTCAACCAAATTCTCCGGACGATTGATGAACTTCTTCACTGTTTATTCCCCCTTCATGAATTTTTTCTCTATTTCTCGAATTTTTTCCACTTTGGGCAGTGACCTTCCACCCTGGAATTCACTTCCTAACCAGGCATCAAGAAGCATTTTGGCCAATTCCGGACCCACTATATGCCGCCCCAGAGTAAGAACGTTGGAATTGTTACTCTTTTTGGCCCGCTCGGCCGAGTAAATATCATGGGCACAGGCTGCATATATCCCTGGAATCTTATTGGCCGCCAGAGCCATTCCAATACCGGTTCCACAGACCAGAACCCCGTACTGATACTTTCCCTCTCGAATCCCCAGGCAAAGCTTTAACGCCACATCAGGATAATCCACAACTTCATTCTCTGAAAAAACTCCCAGATCTTCAAACTCCACACCTTTACTTTTTAGATGCTCCACCAGTACTGCTTTTAATGGATATCCAAAATGGTCCGAAGCAATAGCCAGGTACATTTTCTCACTCCTTCTTTTTATGGAATCAATACTACCTTAATCGAGTCTTCACCCTTTTCCACCATCTCAAAACCTTTCTTGAACTCGGTCAAGGGAATTTCATGAGTAATGATCTTATCCGCCTTGATCCGACCGTCATTAAGGAACCGAATGGTACTCTCGTAGGTATAGGGGCTTAAATGGGCACCACGCAGATCCAGTTCTTTCCGGTCCCCAATGATACTCCAGTCTACCGTCACCGGATCATTGTAAACACTGAACTCTACAAAACGACCGAGTTTGCGAATCATCTGCAAACCCTGAATTGCCCCAGAAGGGTGACCACTGGCCTGGATGTACACATCGCAGCCATACCCACCAGTGAGCGATTTCACTTTTCCCACCACATCCTCCTTCTGAGGGTTTAAAATTAAGTCAGCGCCATATTCCTTGGCGAGTTGCAAACGTTTTTCCCGAATATCAATCGCAATCAACATCTTGGGGTTCTTTAACCTCGCCGCCTGAACCATCCCCAGACCAAGAGCCCCCAAACCAGCAATCACCACCACATCATTAAACTGAATGTCACCCCGTTCCACAGCATGGATCGCACAGGCCAGAGGCTCCACATACGGCGCGACCTTTAAAGGAAAACCTTCTGGCAATTTATAATTTCTGGCCGTTCTGGGAAGCTTCACGTACTCAGCATAGGCTCCATCGGCCACTTTCCCCTGAAAACCATAGATGTTGTGAACTTCACACATCCAGTATTTGCCTTCAAGGCAGAATCGGCATTTTTCACAGGGGATAATCTGCTCCGAAACCGCCCAGTCCCCCAAAGATAACCCGTACTTTTCTTTGGCTCCCTTCCCCAGCGCCACTACCTGGCCGTAGAATTCATGCCCGGGAATAAAAGGAGCTTTGATCCAGGACGGCTGCCCTCCTCCGCCCCAGAATGATGGTGCCCCGTGGTACCCCTTCACATCCCCGGCACAGATTCCACATCCTCCAACTCGCAACAATACCTCTTCATCACCAACTTCGGGTATATCCACTTCCTCAAACCGGTAATCTCCAGGCTTATACGCTACCACCGCTTTCATCTTTTTCGGCAAACCATCGATTGCTTCAAAGTAAGACATGGTTTCACCCCTTTATATTTTGATAGACTTCCCTGTCGAAGCATTGAAAATATGAGCCTTCTCCTGGTGGAACGAAAACATCACTACATTTCCTTCTTTTTCCACCGAAGAACCAGCCACTTCGGCAAAAATTCTCTGCCCATTTACCTCCAGAGTAACAATGGAGGATTCTCCTAATGGTTCTACAGCGTACACCAGACCTTTCATTGTGTACCCGTTTTCCACTTTTGTCCCCAGGAGTACATCACCAGGACGGACACCCAGAATCCATTTCTCTTTCCCGTTTTCTTTGCGCATCTTCTGAGCCAACTCACTGGAAAGAGAAAAGGCAAACTCGTGAAATCTAAGAAAGGGTCGCCCACCTTCTTCAACAAAGGAACACTCGATGAAATTCATCGGGGGTTCACCAATAAAACCGGCCACAAAGAGGTTTGCGGGTCGCTCATAGAGATCCTCGGGGCTCCCAACCTGCTGAATCTCCCCAAGGTTCACAACCACCACTTTGTCAGCCATACTGAGTGCTTCAAGTTGATCATGCGTCACATATATAACCGTAAGATTCCATTCTCTCTGAATTCGCTTCAAGTCAATGCGAAGTTTCGCCTTCAATTGAGCATCAAGGTGCGATATTGGTTCGTCCATCAGCGTCACCTGAGCATCCTCTCGGACCAGAGCTCGAGCCAGCGAAACCCTCTGTTGCTCACCACCACTCAATTTTGCCGGCTTAAAACTCAAAATATCCCCGATATCCAGAAGATCTGCTACAATGGATATCTTCTCCTTGATCTTGTTCTCGGGATACTTCCTCGCTGGCAGGGGAAAGGCAATATTGTCGTAAACACTCAAGGGTGGATATAGAGCATACGACTCAAAAGACATAGCTAA
>JABUEZ010000266.1 GCA_013314795.1 Candidatus Profundicultor aquiphilus
ACGTTGCTTCCATCTCGGAAGAGAATGCTGCTTCTGCCGAAGAGGTGGCCGCCTCCTCTGAGGAAGAGAATGCTGCCCTGCAGGAAGTACACGAAACGGTGGGAGAGATCGTCAAAATGGCCAAGAATCTGGAGGAGGATTTGGGGCAGTTCAGGATATAAATTTGAAACCTGTCAGCCGGTGCACTCCACCCCGGCTGACAGGTTTCCTACGGCTTCACCAGAACCTTTAAATACTTTCCTTCCTGAACCTCTTTCTCAAGAAATGTTGGAAGGTCTTTCAGGTCAATGATTGCACTGATATAGTCTTTACCTATGACCCGCCTTGAGTGCATAAGGTCAAGGCAGGTACGGATATGGTTGGTGGTGGTTCCAGAAGTACCGTGGACATAAATTTCCTTGTAGTGAATGATGTTACTATCGAGAGAGACAAAACTATCCTCTTTTGGCAACCCTCCGAAAAAGTTGATTCGAGCGTGGCAGGCTGCCAGAGCAAGGGCCTGTTCCTGTAACACCCTCGACGAAACGGCCACAATAATGACCGTGGCCCCAATCCCTTCAGTCTCACGCATAACCACCTGAGAAAGGTCCTCTTTTAGCGGATTTACGTAGATATCGGCCAGAAATTTTCTGGCGATTTCTAACCTGGCTTCCTTTACCTCCGACAAAATGATTTTGGTGGCTCCCAAACTCCGGGATATGCCCACATGCATGCATCCCACAGGACCTGCCCCCACAATGAGAACTGTATCGCCCAGACCAACCTGAGAAAGCACCTGTCCGTTGAGCGCACAGGCAAATGGTTCGGCAATCGCTGCTTCCTCAAGGCTCACTCCAGTGGGTACTTTGATCAGATTCCCTCTTCTTAAGGCTTTTTCTGGAATCACCATATACTCGGCAAAACCACCAGGATAGTAATAGCCAAAAGCTTCGGTGGTCTTTTTGAATTCCAGACATAGATTGGTCATTCCCCGCTGACAGTAGTAACACTTCCCACAGGAAACGATGGGGTCAACCATTACCCGATCCCCCACTTCAAATTCCTCGACGTTTTTCCCTTTCTCTGCTACAATTCCTGAAATCTCGTGACCGATGATCTGGGGTTTGGTGATGGAACGGTGACCATGGTTGAAAATCCGCACATCCGTGCCACAAATGGCGCAGAAGGCTACCTTTAAAAGCACCTCGTCATCCCCAATACGAGGAACCGGAACATCTTCTATCCGTAAATCCTTAGGTCCGTAGAAAATGGCTGCCTTCATATTTTCACCCCTCTCGTAAGGTTTTGAGTTTATGATATTCCTCGACAATCTTTTTTCCCAGTGAACTCTGTGGCTCTATGGTGGTAACTTCTTGCAAGACAGTTTCTATCCTTTTTGTCCGGATATAATCCTGAAGCCTGCAGGCCTCAGAGTCCTCCGACCAGTCATAGAGAAAAGTAGCCGCACAGGCCGTAGCAATGTGTTCCGGAAAAACACCCTGTTCAAGACAGAGCAAGGCACTCCCAATCAGACGATCCGAAGGACCGAGTTTGCGAATTGGGTTCCGGGCTACGCGAAAAATGGGATCCTTCAGAAGAGAATTTCCAAAGCGTGTGCGCACATCATGCAGCACCCGAGCATGCTCCGCCACATCAAAGATTCCAGGATATTTCCGGAAAAGTGCCATAGTTGTCTCCTTCAGGGCCCCGTCAAACACTGCGCTCACCCAGCCATCACCAAAGCCTTCGTGCACATACCGGTAACCCCGGAGATACCCCAGATAGGCCAGAACCGCGTGTCCCAGATTATAGATATAAATCTTACGCCGGAATTCTGCTTCAAAATGAGTGACAGGCTTTACACTCTCTAACCCTGGCGGAACTCCTTTCCGCGCCAGCGCATCATAAGGGAACTCCCGATACGCATCGGCAACCACAAGAAGCGGATCCTGATCCTCTTTCTCCTTCCCCTTCACCATCCTGGCTACGCTGACCCGGACAAAACCAACGTTCTCCCCTATCCATTTTTTTAAATGATCATCAAGGTAGGGCTCCAAGGCTTGTTGCATTCTGGTGTGGGCTGCCAGGTCATTTTCACAAAGATAAACATCAACCGGTGGTGCTCCCCTTTCTTTACGCTTTCGTATCCCCTCAACAAGAACCGACGCCACAGCGGAATAATTTTCAATACCTACTGCGGTCCCTACCCAGCCGGCCCTGGCAAAAGACGTAGCCACTGCTTCTTTATCCTCTGCCGAAATCGCATGTACGCCTCGAACCACGAATTCGACTACCTCTTTCTTATATGCGTCAAGAAGTCGTAAAGGATATTCTCTCCGTTCGTTGATAAGCCTGACCAGATTGTAATCCTTTTCTACAAAAAGAACATCATGGCCCGCTTCCCAAAAAAGATGCCCCATGAAACCCCGACCGATATTACCGGCACCAAATTGAAGAAGCATCATGGTCATCAAAAAGAGAAAAACCAGAGATCGTCTTTTAGAAATTCACCCATCAGCAACTCCACAATTCCACAGAATGTTAGACCACAACCAGGATAACATCGTTCTTCTGCCACGCATTAATCCTCCACCATCTTTATCGCCCAACTCTGAGTGAAAGTCAACAGACTGAGAAGGTTTTTTGCCCTTTTAAAGTTCTTTCCAATCCCCTTCCCTGATGGAAGCCAGACACGCATCAAGAATGGCCTGCGTTCGAAAACCATCCAGAAAAGAGGGAA
>JABUEZ010000267.1 GCA_013314795.1 Candidatus Profundicultor aquiphilus
TGCTTTGCCTCGGCCTCAACCAGGGAGACAAGGTCAAAGTAAATGCGCGGGTTTTCTCCCCCGGGAAGTTTTCCGTCTTTTACCCCCACCATCTGGGTGAGGAACACAGAGATAAGGATTCGATCGGCTTCTTTCCTGGTTTCGATGCGGCTTACTCTTTTATCGTTGACCGGAAGAATCGGAGAGACATTCTGGACGTCGCAATTGCGCAGGATAATGTCCAGCCGATTGTTGGTGCGGTCTATCTGGTAGGAATAGGAGGGGAGATTTCCTGCAAAATCAAAGGTCACCCGGGTTCGGGCCTCATCTTCGTAGGAGTAGTAGCGAACTCCGGCGAGAGAAGGCCCTCGCGAGGGAATTGTGGTGGGGAGGGGAGAAGGTTGCTCTTCGACTTTGGTTCTCTTTTCAGGAGAAAGCGTGATGGAAAATAATCGACCAAGCAGATCAAAAGAAACATAGGCGGTGTTGCCTTCGATGAAGACGTCGTTCTCAGAAAGCGGCAGTTCTTTTTCTCCGGCAACCACCGTATTTTTATCCAGAGAAACGGTCCACATCTGCTTTCCCAGCCTCAGGTGAACCTTTTTCATGATGGGAGAATAGTAGGCAATGCCTCCGAGTTCCTGGAACAGTTCCTCCACGGCAACGTAAGAAACGCCGCTCACAACTTTGGTTCTGGCCTGTGAAACCAGAGACTGACCATCAACTTCCACGTTGATGGCTGCCAGCGCTCTCGGAATGATGGATAATAAAAGGAATCCGGTTAAGAAAACTAAGAATAGCTTAAAAAGGAGGGATGCCGGCTTCTTGGTCGTTTTCAAGGGGGATATCCTCCAGTTCTCCTAACGGTTTTTCTTCCATCTCGTGGGTAAATGGTTCCATGATCTCCGAATCTGCTTGTACTTCAAAATCCGGTAATTCCCTCACTTCTTCCTTCACTCCCCGAGGAAGGCTTAAGAACTGAATGTTTTCGGCTCGCACTTCATACGAGACGCGGCGCTCACCTTCCTTACCTTCCCAGGAATTGGAACGAAGTGCTCCCACCACGGCTACTCGACTTCCTTTGTGGAGATACCGTGCGCAGACTTCGGCCAACTTTGACCAAGCGGAGACGGTAATGTACGTCACTTCTTCGACCGGGCCGTTTTTTCCCTGGTAGCGGCGGTTCATGGCAATGCTGAAACGACACACCGGAGTTCCCTGGGGGGTGTAACGGAGATCCGGCTCCCGGGTCAGGTTACCAATGCCAAAGAAATAATTGATGTCTCGACTCATATTTTCTCCCTCATTCGCCATTCGGTCTTCTCTATGAGTTTAACACATGGGGAGGAAAGGTTAAAGCACTCCTATTGAAAAATAGCGTACACATCCTCTCGCCGATGCTGAAGAAGGGGTAGGGCTTTGCGTACTCTTTCCACTTCACCAAGGTCAAGATTTTCCACCATAAACCCTTCTTCTTCTCCCATTTCTCGTATCACCTGCCCCCAGGGGTTGACGATGATGCTGTGTCCGTAGGCTCGGTAGTGGCTCTCAGGGTTGGGGGCTGGTGAGGCGCCCACCGTGAAAACCTGATTGTCTAAGGCTCTAGCCCGGAAGGTCAGGGTCCAGTGCAAGGGTCCGGTGACATGATTGAATGCGGCCGGGACCACTATCATCGTAGCTCCCTTCAGGGCATAGCAACGACTCAACTCGGGAAATCGCACGTCATAACAGATCATGACTCCAATTTTTCCCCATGGGGTATCAAAAAGTGTGGGGGAAGTGCCTGAGGAGAAAACTCTGGATTCCTTGAACTCGAGTCTTTCCAGTTCTACATCGAAGAGGTGGATTTTTCGGTGTCGAGCCACCAGCTCCCCCTGGGGATCGAAAATAAACGAGGAATTATAGAATCGGCCGTTGCATAGTTCAGGAATCGATCCGCCCACAAGGTAAAGACGGTGTTTTTTGGCAAGCCGGGCAAGAAGGGTGAGGGCTTCTCCCTGGGGAAAGGTTTCTGCAAAGAGAGGAAAATATTGAAGCTCATAGGGACAGACGAACATTTCAGGTAAGACCACAATTGCAGCGCCGCTTTGAACCGCTCTGCCTATCCAGTATTCTGCTTTCTCTAAGTTCTCCTTTTTACTCTTCTCCACTCGAAATTGAGTGATTCCCACACAGACTTTTTCCATGTAATCCCCATCTTTCTGAAACGAAAACCTCTGTATTATAATACTCCTGATTCAGGAGTACATTTTCACAGCCAGCCCTTTCATGGCGTTCCCGGTGGTGAGGATGCGTGCCCCGCTACTTCATTATAGCAGATGGGGAAATCGAGGAAAAAATATCAGTGGCGTTGTATAAAGAGCTTAAAGAGAAGTCACCGCGGAGTCCGGTGTTCTTTTTGAGCCTTCTTGTGCCCGGAAATTTTCGCCAGAGAGGGCTGAAAGAAACACGGTGGCGGGGTGCTCAACATGGGATGCTCTTCTGGTACTCTTTTTGTAAAACTTTCTGGCGGCGCCGAAAATGGAAAGAAGACTTGATTTTTATCGGCGGGAGAACGTTTCTCCTTTTTCTGATTTTTCTTCTGACGGGCAAAAGAGCTTTTTTATACGGATCAGCAAAACCTGGGAGGGGTCGTTCAACTTCTTTCAGCTTTTCTTGCTCCGATATTTTGCCAGAATCGTTTTCCTGAACGATCAGGATCGGGTAAAGGAACTCCGCCAGCGC
>JABUEZ010000268.1 GCA_013314795.1 Candidatus Profundicultor aquiphilus
TTGATAAAAAGCCGGCACCCGCGAGAAGCGCAATCGTTCCCGGATACCCGCCAGAAGCACCAGAGCCACCGTAAACCCCAGGGCCACACTAATACTGTAGACCACCACCTGCAACAGCGTATACCCGTAATCCACCCCCAGAAAAGCCACCGCCAGAATGGCACAGTTGGTGGTGATGAGGGGAAGGTAAATCCCCATGGCCCGGTAGAGATTGGGAATGTTCTTTTTCAAAAGAATTTCCACCAGTTGCACCAGAACCGCAATCACCAGGATAAACACCATAATCCGCAGGTACTCAAGATGGAGCGGAAGGAAAACATAGTTCCACAAAAACCAGGTGACGCAGGAAGAAAGGACCATGACAAACGTCACTGCCATCCCCATCCCGATGGAATTCGCCACATTGGAGGACATCCCCACATAGGGGCAAAGACCGATATAGCGAGCCAGGATGATGTTGTCCACAAACGCCGCCGCAATAAAAATCTTCAACAGGGCCACCAGCATCCCGTTCATCGCTTAACCCTCCCTGTGAAGTGGTTGAGCAGGGCAATGTAAATCCCGATGAGGAGAAATGCCCCCGGAGGAAGGATCATGAACATCATCCCCTGGTAGGAAGAAGGCAAAAGCGGGACCGAGAGGATTGCCCCATAACCAAAGAACTCTCGTACAATGCCAATGGCGGTGATGACCAGGGTATACCCCACTCCCATCCCCAGGGCATCGGCAAAGGCAAGAAGAGGGGGTTTGCGGGAGGCAAAGGCTTCAGCCCGCCCCATGATGATACAGTTCACTACGATGAGGGGGATGAAAACCCCCATGGCCTTGGAAAGAGAGGGAAGATAAGCCTGCATAACAAGATCCACAATGGTGGTGAAGGTGGAAATCACCACGATGAAGATGGGAATCCGCACCTCCCGGGGGACAAAGTTCCGGAGAAGGGAAATCACCAGGCTCGAGCAAACGAGCACGAACAGCACCCCCGCCCCCATGGCGATACAATTATTGACCCGCACCGACACCGCCAGCACCGAACACAGACCAATCATCAGACGCAAAATGGGGTTTTCCCCGATGATACCGTTTTTAAAATAGAACCAGAACTCCCTCATGGCTGCGACTCCACCTCCTTAAAATAGGCAACGGCCCCTCGGCAGGCCCGCAGTACCGCATTGGTAGAAATGGTAGCCCCGGTGACAGCCTGAACATCTTTTTTGGCCTCAAAGGGGTCGTCAATGGATTTTCCCACAAACTGGTCCCGGAATGCTCCTTCAGTGATATTCGAACCCAGACCCGGGGTTTCCTGGTGTTCCAGAACCTGAATGCCGGTGAGTGCCCCTTCCCGAGCAATACCCACCAGAAGAATCATCTCTCCTCCGTACCCCATGGTCGACACCCGAAAGACATACCCTGCGGGTTTCCCCTCCACCAGGGCATCGTAACAGGCCAGAATCGAGGCTCCTTCCATCCGGGAGGCCTCTTCCGGAACCGGACGCTCCTTGAATTCCGTGGCATTTGGAAAAACCACCTTGAGGTTTTCCTGAAGTTCTATCGCTTTCCGCTCTTCAATTTTTCCTTTGGTGAGATAGTTCACCGCCGCCAGAGAAACCGCTGCCACAAGGCACACCACACCTAAAGCCAGCCCAATCCGCGCAATCCCTTTCATGCTTTTTTCACCCCAAATCGCCGTGGTAATAACCGATCCAGGAACGGCACCAGCGCGTTCATGATGAGAATGCCAAATGTCACTCCCTCCGGATACCCCCCTAACCAGCGGATAATTCCGGTAAAAATTCCTGCTCCCAAACCAAAGATTATTTTCCCCTTAAAAGTCACAGGAGAAGTCACATAATCGGTGGCCATAAAGCACCCTCCCAGGATGGCACCCCCGGCCAGGATATGATAGAGGGGGTTCTGTCCAGCAATGGCTACCGTAGCTGCCAGCCCCAAAAAATAGAAGGCGGGAATATCCCAGCGGACAATTCCGGTAAAAAGAAGATAGAAAAATCCCCCCAGAAGCGCAATCGCCGAAATCTCCCCGATGCATCCCGGGACCGTCCCCACAAAAAGGCGCCAGAGAATTCTGGGTTCAAGCTGCAGGAGCGCTCCATATCCCTGGAGCTTGGAGATCCCCAGAGGCGTGGCCGTGGTGACGGTGTCCCAGCCATTTCCCACCATGGGTGCTCCCAGAGCCCAGATTTCCCGCACCCGCCAGCTTGTCATGATTCCAGGCCAGGAAATGAAAAGCACCGCCCGCCCCACCAGGGCCGGGTTAAAAATGTTCTGCCCCAACCCACCAAACATCTGTTTTCCCAGGATGATGGCCACTCCACTCCCCACGATGGGAATCCAGAACGGCACCCCTGGGGGAAGCGACAACCCCAAAAGGAGCCCTGTCACCAGGGCACTGCCATCAAAAATGGAAAGGGGCTTACGAAAGAGCAAACAATCCAGGGCCTCAAACCCGACTGCCCCGAGAACCGAAAGGAGCAGGGGCAAAAGTGTTAACTTCAAGCCGAAAAAGGCCACCCCCCAGACCGCAGCTGGAAGCAAACTCAGGAAAACCCGAGTCATCACCTGAGGAACATCCAGAGGACTTCGCAGGTGCGGTGACGGGGTAACGATGAGTTCACTCACTTTTTCTCTCCTCCTTTTTTGCGACGGCGCAGGATCCCACTTTTAGCAAGCTTGATGAGCTGGG
>JABUEZ010000269.1 GCA_013314795.1 Candidatus Profundicultor aquiphilus
CCATAATATCCAAAACGACAGGGACCAACCCCACCAGCCATAAAGAGCGTATCAGCCCCACGTTCAATACCCTCGATAAAATTACCCAGTGTTACCTTGAGGGGGAAACAGGCATTCTGGGGAGCGAATTTTACTCCTATCTCAATGGTCTTCTGCGTAATTGGTGGAGGTGGAACAATTTCGATACCCAAGAGGGGATAAAGGATCCCCAGAGCCACATCAAGATGTAAGAGGTGAGGAAAGGTAGCTTTCACGTCGAGCATGCCTCCATTCCATCATGTCCACAAACGCTTCGAGACGCGTCACCAGGCCTGCTTCGCCAGTATGTTCATCAATTTCCAAACGCAAATAGGGAACCGTATCCTTTTCCCGCTTAATCCATCGCTCAACGAGTTCTCCCACTAGGGAATCAGGACCACATTCAAAAGAGACCATATGGATATAGCCTTTTACACTGGGGTCCTTTTCCTTAAGATACGCCAGAGCCGTCCCGATAATTTCATTGGAAATGGTCCAGAAACTCGGTTTTCTTACCAGCTTCAGATAATTTCTGATCTTTTGTTCCTCAACCATATCCTGGGTGATCACACCGTATCCCAGAGCGTTGATTTTTTGCACGATGTTCATATTAATGTAACTATCACTGGTGAGATACGTATGTCCGAGAAGAAGAACTTTTTTCTCTTGGGGCGTACAAAGAGGTTTCTGATCAATAAAGTTTTCTGGAAAAACACCTCTTTTCAGCTCTTTTCGATACAATCGGTGCGCGTCTTCCGCTTTTTCCAGAGCCCGGAGAATTTTTCGTTCGTTTTTTTCCCATCTCCGCCCCAGTTCCAGAAACCCCTTTCGCCACCCCCGGATACCAGTCTCTCGCATATTCACTTCCCCATCGACAAGTCGCTCCGGTGGAATTCCAAATAGATTTCGCACGAGGTCTGGCAACCCCAGGATTTTGGGGCAATTATACTCTCCCTTATAGAAGCTCACCATACGAGGGACAAAGAGAAAATCAACCCTATCCTTAAGAGAAAGCACGTGTCCCAGAAAAACCTTGACCGGAAAACAAATCTCCTCCACCCCATAAGTAAGACCACGCTGGACCACCAGTTTATTGGTGGGAGGAGAAATAACCACCTCGAGACCGAGTTCTTCCAGAAAAGTCTTCCACAAATTATAAAAGCGGTAAAAAAGCAAACCTCTGGGAATGCCTACCTTCAAAGTCAGACCAATCACCTCTTTGGTATTATATCCATTTACCGCAGAAAAGACAAAAAAATTCCGCTCAAGCGCTCTAACTCCTCTACGCTGACGCTCTCCCGCCGAGAATGTGCTAAAGCCAGGTCGCCGGCACCAAAAACGACGCTTTTTACTCCTTTCAAAAAGAGATACGTCGCATCGGTCCAGGAAGGCATACCCCCATAGACACACTCCTGATGAGTCACTCTTTCTACGGCTTCCTTTAATCTTTGCACCATGGTTTCTTCCGTTTTCAGCTCCCAGGCCGGGTTTTCATCTTCCACCACAATGGTCACCGGATACCGATCCTGGAGACCCAGAACCGCATCTCTCATCTCCTCAACCGAATAAGGAGGGGGAAAGGGGAAAGCACACTGAATAACACAGCAGCCAGGAATTACATAACTTGATTCTCCTCCTTCCATCTTTCCCCACATAAGTTGAAGTGGAGGCACAAAAAGGGGATGAGGTGCTAAAGAATTTACGATCCTCCGGCTCTCCTCAACAATCTTCCAGCCAATGTCCAGGGCATTCTTTCCCAGTAAAGGACAAGCCCCATGCCCTCCCAGCCCTTCGATCTTCATTTGTACCTCTACGTCTCCGGCAAAGGCGGTACAAAGTGCAAAACTTGTAGGCTCAAGGACAATGGCTCCCTCAAAAGGATGCGGAGGAACAAAATTCCAGGAACCAGCCCCGCTCGTTTCTTCCTCAGAAAAGAAAACCACCTCTACCGGACCATGGAATTGGCTGAGGGCATAGAGGAGAGAAGCGATCTGCCCCCGAGCATCAAGCACTCCTGCCCCAAAGGCAAACCCGTTGCGACAGAAAAAACCAGGCTCTCGATCTACGTAGTGTACGTCCACGTGACCGGCAAAAAGAAAGGGCGAATAACCCCTGCGAGCGTAGAGATTCCATTTCCCCAACTGGTATTCCTGCCAGTAAAGATCACGGAAACCACACTTTTGCAGGAACGAGGCAATCCACAAGAGCACCTCCCGCTCCTCGCCACTTCTCCCTTCTATGTTGAGAAGTTGTTCCAGAATCTCTCCAAAGCTCAACCGGTTTTTATCGCCTTGCACATGCGAATCCATTTGCCCCACTGCCCCTTTTTCTCAAAACCCCTGCGAGCGTAGAACATCAATGCTTTTGTGTTTTTCTCACCCACCCACAAACCCACCCGACCCCTTCCCTGAACCCGAGCGTATTCCAAGGCAGAAGCAAAGAGTAAGTCTCCCACCCCTTTTCCCTGATACAGGGGATCAACCACAAACTCATGAATTTCTCCAATAATTTCCTGTCCCTCTTTCCACTCACTGTGGATACTTATAAACCCTGCAATCCTTTCTTTATCCAGGGCAACCAGAAATCCAGCCGGATCACCTCGCCACAACCACAAAAGATACCCCCGTATTCGTTCTCGGTGTTGGTAAGCATATTCGGGGAG
>JABUEZ010000270.1 GCA_013314795.1 Candidatus Profundicultor aquiphilus
TGAATATGCCTGCCGGACCCTGAAAAACACCTTTGAACGCTTCAAACACCAAACCCAGGAACATGACTTCATCACCTTTTTGGGTTCAAGGTATGCCCCCTTGAATGCCCCCAACGACCCGGAGAACCTAAACCAATACTGGGTCAAAAATGTGCGCTATTACTATGGTTTATTCTGTGCCCCACGTTGACTTTATCGTGCTGGACTTATTCCAGCACCGCAAAAAGGCTTTTCCTGTCATGCTGAACTCGTTTCAGCATCCCCATTTTTAGAATACCAAAAGGAAAAGAACAAGACCCTGAAACAAGTTCAGGGTGACGGAAATGCCGTTGGTTCGGGACGGCGGAAATACCGTCGGTTCAGGGTGACGGCCAAAGGTGTCATTCTGAACTTGGTTCAGAATCTCAAGAATGAGACCCTGAAATAAATTCAGGGTGACGCATTCGACACTTGGGGTGACACTAAGAAGGCGTCGTGCCGGACTCGATCCGGTATCCCAAACAATCCTTTCTGGAGGTGATTTCCTGTGTCTTTGGTTTCTGATATCGTGATTCTCCTTCTCCCTTCCCTTTTAACCTATGTCTTTACCCGTTTGGGGTTAGACAAACTGAAGTTGCAAAAATATGAACGATTGCTCCGGCTGGCCGAGGAGGCGGTACTATTTGCCGAGGATGCCTTTCCCGATTCCCCCGGGGTGGAGAAACTCAAAAAGGCGGTGGAGTACCTGAAGATGGTGGCAGCGAAAGCAGGTTTGAAACTCTCCGATAAAGAGGCGGAGGAAAAAGCCCGGGTGGCGTTCCAGAGAATACAGAAGGGGGCTCTGGAGAATTTGGTGAAACGGGTGGTGCCGTAGGGTGGGGCAGGGTTTATGGGAGTTTCCCCTGGAGCCGTTTGATTCGCTCGCGGGCGTCGTTGGCGTAGGGGGCAAGAGATGGTGGGGCTTTTTGCAGGAAGGTTTGGTAGGCAGCGATAGCGTCGGGGAGGGAGCCTTTGGTTTCGTAGGCAAGACCCAGGTGGTAGTGGACGATGGCTAATTGGGGTTTACGTTCCAGGGCGCTGCGGTAGTCGGAAATGGCGGCATCGTGAAGGCCCTGGGAGGAATGAATCATGCCCCGGAGGAAGTAGGCTTCGGCAAAGTGGGGAAGGAGGTTGAGGGCCTGGTTGGCGTCGGCAAGGGCTTTTTCCGGGAGGCCTTTGCCGAGGTAGGAAAAACCCCGGAGAAAGTAGGCTTCGGGGGATTGCGGGTCAAGGGCAAGGGCCTGGTTGGCAAAGGAAATGGCTTCGTCGTAATGGTTCTGGGAGAAGGCGGCGAAACTCTGGCTGAGGTAGGCGTGAGGAGAGAGGGGATTAAGGGCCAGAGCCTGGTTGGCATCGGCGAGGGCCTGGTCGTAGGTGCCGAGGGTGGCGTAGGCGAGGGCGCGGTTACTGTAGGCTTCGGAAAAGTGGGGGAGCCTAGTTATAGCTTCGGTATAGGCCTGGATGGCTTGGTCGAAGAGACCGGTGGCATAATAAGCAAGGCCGAGGTTGTTGTAGAGGGCGCCTAAGGTTTCGTTCTGGGAGAGGGTCCGGAGGTAGAGGGGATTCCCTTCCGGGATGCGGAAACGGTGGTGGTAAAAGGTGTCGGGGAGGATAGCGCCCTGGCTTGTGGTTTCCACGTTGTAGGAAGTATCGTCTTTCTGGTAGCGGATGAAGAAGTGTTTGGGAACCATTACCCCGGAAAGGGGGAGGTTGAGGTATTCCCCCAGGGAAAGGTAAAGGAGGGAAAGGCCCAGGCAGTTGCCCCGTTTGTGGTCGAGGACGAGGTTCAAGAAAGACCGTTCGGGGTTGCGTTCGTCTTCGGGGAGGCCAAAGAAGCCGAGTTCCTGGAAGAGGTGCTGCCGGATGATTTCAAGGGTTTTCTGGGGGTCCTGGATGCCGCGCAGGCGTTCCCGCAGGGTTTGGGCCAGATTCTCGATGCGCTGGCGGTATCCTTCCAGGTCAAAGGAGACACCGTGGAGGTCCTTCCAGGCTGCCTGGGTGAGGCGGAGGACTTCGGTGGTGAAGGGGGCAGTTCGTTTGTCCAGGGATAACCGGTAGTGGAGGGCGATATCCTCTTTGGTTTGAGGGAAAAGGGTGCGTCCCGGAAAGAGAAGGAGCACGGCGTAGATGACAATGGCGACCAGGCCAAACCGTTTTTTCATTGTTTTCCCCTCCTGAGAGAAGAGTTTTCGACTTACTCCCCGAACACCCACCCGGAGGTGAGCTTTACGCCCTCTACGGTGACGGTGATGTCTGTTTCCTCCTGGGGGGAAAGCGTGACGGTGAAGGAAATCTGGTCAAAGCTTTCCCGGGTTACCGGCACGGTGGAGGAAATTACCCGGAAGCTCCCCTCTGCGGTGTCGAAAACCACCACTTTTTTGGGTTCTACCCCGCGGTTTTCAAGGTGGTAACGCTTTTCTTCATGAGTGTGGTAGAGGAGTTCCCGGCCGTCTTCGGCGAAGACCTGGTTTTCCTTTTCCCGATGGGTGATGGTTTCTTCCACGATTACGTCCTGGGCGATACCCAGGGGGAGTTTGAGGAAACCGCCTTCTGGGGTGAAGTGGCCTTCGCCGAGGAAGGTGATCTGGCCGTCTTTCTGGGTGAAGTATTCCACCCGGGCGGGGATGAGAAAACGTTGCGGCAGGCGCAGGCTC
>JABUEZ010000271.1 GCA_013314795.1 Candidatus Profundicultor aquiphilus
GATTCAAATCTTACGGGATTTCGGGATTTCGGTGCTTTGCTGCACGCCTTCTTTTGCCTTGTACCTTGCGGAGGTAGCCCGGGAAAACAACGTGGACTGGACAAAGAGTCGCCTTCGTCTGGGAATTTTTGGGGCCGAACCCTGGTCAGAAGAAATGCGAACCGAAATTGAGAAAAAACTTCCTATCCGAGCCTTCGACATTTACGGCCTGAGTGAAGTTATCGGCCCCGGGGTAGCTTTTGAGTGTGAAGCACGGAATGGGCTTCACATTTCTGAGGACCATTTCCTGCCCGAAGTGATCGACCCGACAACTGGTCAGGTGTTACCGGAGGGCGAAATCGGAGAATTGGTATTCACCACCCTTACCAAGGAAGGCACCCCGGTGATCCGATACCGAACCGGCGATATCTCAGCCCTTTATTATGAACCCTGTCAGTGTGGAAGAACCATGGTACGGATGCGGCGGGTTTCTTCCCGAACCGACGACATGCTCATCATTCGGGGAGTCAACGTCTATCCTTCTCAGATTGAAAGCGTAATCCTAAGCTTTGATGGTGTGGAACCTTACTACCAGATCGTCCTCACCCGGGAAAACTATCTGGACCAGATTGCGGTTCACGTGGAAGTATCACCCCAGGTGTTCTCGGATGAAATTAAGGGTCTGGAGAAATTGAAACGGCAGATCGAGGAAAAACTCAAAGCCGAGCTCAATTTAAGCTGTGAAGTGAAACTCCTGGAACCAAAAAGCATCACCCGCAGTGAAGGCAAGGCCAAGCGGGTGATTGATCTGCGCAAAAAAGAGGGGGTCCAATGAAACAGATCTCGGTTTTCTTGGAAAACAGGCCTGGAAGTCTGTATGCAGTGCTCGACAAGTTGCGAGCATGGAGTGTGAACCTGAGGGCTTTGTCTCTGGCTGACACGGCCGAATTTGGGGTCCTGCGTTTTATCGTGGAAAACCCAGAGAAAACGGTTGACCAGTTAAAGGGTGAAGGGTTCACAGCAACGCTCACCGAGGTTCTCGCCGTGGGAGTGGACGATCGCCCTGGGGGACTGTGTCAGGTGGTGGAAACACTCACTCGGGAAGGTATTTCCATTGAATATCTTTATGCCTTCGTCTCACCTCACAAAGACAAAGCCTACGTGGTGTTCCGGGTGGAAGACCTGGAAAAAGCCAGAAAAACCCTGGAACACCATGCCATCCCTATTCTGGAGGAAATACCAGTTTAAAAATAGCCCCCTTGTCCCCCGCGGGAAGCAAGGGGGCACAGATAGTTACTTTTGCGCCCAGACGGTGATACTCGAAAGAGAGGCTACTTCTTCGTCATTTTCACAGCTTTTCAGGGCAAAGGTACGTTCCTGAACGACTTTCACTTCTCTGAAACCAGCCTCTTCGATAAGACGCAGGTATTCCTCTTTCAGGATCGCACCGGCGATACATCCCACGTATGCTTCCTCATTTTCCTTTATCTCTGGAGGAAGTTCCTGGTTGAGAACAATATCGGAAACAATAAGCTGTCCTCCATTTTTGAGCACCCGGAAAGCTTCCCGAAAAACCTGCTCCTTGGAAGGAGAGAGGTTGATGACACAATTGGATATCACCCGATCGCAGAAGCAATCCGGAAGGGGTAGAGCTTCGATCTCACCCAGGAGAAATTCCACATTCCGGTATCCCTCCTTTTCGGCGATTTTTCTGGCCCGCTCAATCATTTCCGGGGTCATGTCCACTCCGACCACTTTTCCATTCGGTCCCACTTTTTTGGCCGCCAGGAACGAGTCCATACCCGCCCCGCAACCAAGGTCAAGGACAATTTGACCCTCTTCAAGGAAAGCGAAAGCCAGGGGATTACCACACCCCAAACCCAGGTTGGCTTCTTCCGGTACAGAATGCAGGTCCTCCAGGGTGTATCCAAGGCTTTGGGCAAGGGAAGTGAAATCAACACTCCCACAGCAGGAACTCGAACCTCCACAGCAGGAAGTGCTTTCCCGGGCAATAAAAGCATATCCTTCCTTCACCATCTGTTTAATCTTTTCTTCTGGCACCTGTGCCACTCCATCATCCCCCCAGCAATTTCTTCAACTCTTCCACCGTGGGTACCTTTCCGGCCACCACAATTTTCCCATCCACAAGTACCGCCGGGGTAATCCGAACCCCAAGCTTGGGAAACTCCCGCACGTCATACACGTGAGAAACCTCGGCCCCGAGTTTCAACTCTTCACAGGCTTTTTTAACATTGGCTTCCACCATTTGACACTTTGGGCACCCTGCACCAACCACCTGAATTTTCATCGTTTCTACCTCCCCAAAATAAAGTTTCCAAAGAACCATCCCACAAACGTTCCCAGAACGATAATGGTGGGAACGTAAACCAGTGCCTTTTTAAACCCGAACACCCGACCAATAGCCAGCCAGTTGGGCAAGCTCAAGCCCGGACCGGTCAGAAGGAGCGCCAGCGCCGGGCCTTTCCCCATCCCCAGACGCATCAATTCCTTTACAAAAGGAGCTTCCGTCATGGTGGCAAAATAACTGATCGACCCAATGAGGGTGGCCAGAAACGAGGCCACCACTCCATTCCCACCCAGCCAGGTCTCAATCCACCGCTGCGGAAGAATTTTTCCGATGACTCCCACCACAAAGACTCCCCCTAAAAGCAAAGGGAAAATCAT